>JAICUM010000573.1 GCA_025935855.1 Pirellulales bacterium
CACTGCGCCCAATCAAGTCTGGGTATCGGATGTGACGTACCTGAAGGTCAGTGGGCAGTGGCGATATCTGGCCACTGTGATGGATCGCTACTCGCGCCGTCTGCTCGGCTGGTCTCTCTCGCCGGAGAAGGGGCAGGCGGTGGTGCAGCGCGCCTTGGCCGCGGCACTGAGCTGTCGCAAACCACCTCGTGGAGCGATCTTCCACAGCGACCGCGGGTCGGAGTTCCTCGCCTACGGATTGAGGCGGCAACTGCAGCGTGCCGGCATGGTGCAGTCCGTGAACCGGCCTCGGCGCATGACTGACAACGCGCACATCGAGTCGTGGCACAAGACGATGAAGTCCGACCTGTATCACCGAAGCAGCTTCCAGGACGATATGTCACTGCGCATGGCAATCCGCAGCTATGTCACCTTCTACAACCACTACCGCCTGCACTCGGCCCTGGGCTATCGTTCCCCGGTCGAGTTCGAGAGCGGTGTTCACTAACGATGGGTGTCCACTTTTGCGAAGGAACTTCCCCGTGAACGATAAAGTGCTGGCGGGCGGACGCGCCAGCGGTTCATTGCCGAGGCGCGCCCGCGCGCAACTACCGTTGCGCACGGCCGCTGAACGGGGCCGTTAGGCGGCACGGTGAGTAAATTGCTCACGTTTGGACTTTTGGCTCTCGCCAGCATGGCACTCGCCAGTGCGGCCGTACCAGGTGCTGAGATCGCTGACGAAGATGTCATTTACAGCTACCACCCACCCCACATCGTCTACTTCGAAGATGCGGCAGCGCATCTACGTCGGTCCGTACTCTCTTCCCTGCGACAATTCTGCCTACGTCGCGACGCATCTCGACCATCGGCTGAAGATATCGGTTTGGGTTACGAAACCTTTCTGGCTTTCTGTGACAAGACGCCAGTGAGGGTTCTTATGGGCGTCAACCATAGACGCCAATTCAATTTGGAAGTCTTCATTTGCAGCAAATATGCGCTAATTTTCGAAGAGAGGGAGAAAGTGGAGGTGTTCCCGGCTCAGTATCGAGAGACCTTTGAGATCGGCATGCGATGCATCCACATGTCTCGTAGACAGGACGGTGTCTTTGAATTCTTCAAAACAGGTGCATAGTGCCGCCCAACAACCCGTTGCAGCGGTCGGGTCACGATAAAGTGCATGCGCCCGACCGGTGTGCTGGTGTTGGGGTCAGCGGCTATGCGCCGCAGGAGCGGCGCGCCGCCGCTGAACGGGACGTTAGGCGGCGCCTTCCGGTTCGGGCTTGACGTCCTATTTCTCGTAGCTACAATTAAGCGATGCGCATCACCTGCAATCCCCGAAAGCGGTTGCAGACGCTTCAGGACCGCGGCTTGGACCTGCTCCGAGCCAAGGAGGTTTTCGCCGGTCCCCACTTCACCGGGCCGGATCTTAGGCACGACTACGGGGAAGATCGGTTTATCTCGGTTGGGTGGCTCGATGCGCGGTTGGTGGTGTTAGCGTGGACCCCTCGCGGCACCGCCAGGAGAGTAATTAGCATGAGGCACTGCCATGAGCGCGAAGCGAAGAAGTTCCGTCCGTACTTCTCCTGAACTGGACGAAGTGCCCGAGCTGGGCGAAGACTGGATCAAGGGCGCTGACCTTTATGACGGCAAGAAACTGGTGCGTCGCGGGCGCCCCAAACTCGAGAAGCCGCGCCAGCTCTTGTCGCTGCGCTTGCCCCCAGACGTAATCGCAAGCTGGAAGGCGTCAGGGCCAGGTTGGCAAACACGCATGGCCGATGCACTGGAGAAGGCAAAGCCTCGTGGCAAGCGTAGCGCCGCCTAACCAGGCGCTGCAGCGAGCGGCGTTCGGCATAAAGTGCTCGGCCGCGGGAGGCCCGGCCTCTCGCTCACACGCGCGCTGGCGCGCCCGCGTGCTGAGATCTCGCCGTCGCTGAGCTTGGTAGTTAGGCGACTACGTAGCGCACCATGAACCTAATTCCCATTGAGCGCGGTGGCGTCATCGGGGGCAACGTCGGCGAGCTACCGCTTGAAGCCGCAGCCGTGCTCGAGGCCACCGACGGCCTCTACGATGTCGTCGGCTTCTCGCCGCCATGGATCTGCTATATAGCTGTAGAAAATGACGTCGCCGTAGGTACTTGCGGTTTTAAGTCGCCGCCGAGCCGCGGCCGCGTCGAGATCGCGTACTTTACCTTTCCACGCTTTGAAGGGCAGGGCGTTGCCACGACAATGGCCGCTCAGCTCCTTGCGCTTGCTAGCAGCGTAGATCCAGACACCATTGTTGCCGCACAAACGCTTCCGGGGCGTAATGCGTCGCACAGAGTTTTGGAGAAGCACGGCTTTAGCTGCGTCGGCCAAATCGAGCATCCCGAGGATGGCACTGTGCTGGAATGGCAGAAGTTGAATTCCCGTGTCGCCTAACTCTGCGCTGCAGCGAGCGGCGTTCGGCATAAATTGCTCGGCCACGGGCGGCCGGGCACAGAGCGCACACGAGCGCTGGCGCGCCCGCGTGCTGAGAGGTCAGCGCGCGGGCGCAGATGTGGGCCGTTATACGGCACCGAATGCTCATCTTTGACGTTAAAGCGTCTTGGCGCCATAATTAGGCCCATGAGCACTCCCAAACGCGCTACCGTCTACTTCGAGCCTGATGTACACAAGGCCCTGCGCCTGCGCGCAGCGGCAAACGACCAGTCCATTTCAGATATGGTTAACGCCGCCGTCAAAGTCTCGCTGGCTGAGGATGCGGCCGACCTGGCTGCCTTTGAGAAACGCAAGCGCGAGAAGAGCGTCTCCTTCGATAGCTTCGTGCAGGGCATGAAGCGCCGTGGTGTCATATAAGCTCTCGATCAAGCCCTCAGCGGGCAAAGAGCTTGAGGCGGTCGGTTCCAAGGCAGATCGCACGCGCATCATTGCGAAGATAGCTGCGCTGGCAACCAACCCTCGGCCACATGGGTCAGAGAAGCTGGCGGGTTACGATGATCGCTACCGCATCCGGCAAGGCAACTATCGGGTTGTGTACGAAATCGATGACGACGCCAGTCACATCACGATCTACAAGATTGGACATCGGCGCGAGGTCTATCGCTAGGCGCCGTATAACAACCTGTTGCAGCGATCCGCGAACCATAAAGTGCACGGCCGCGGGCGATCAGTTGTCGTGCTCGAACAGGTCATGCGCGCCCGCGTGCTGCAAC
>JAICUM010000647.1 GCA_025935855.1 Pirellulales bacterium
AGTCGGTTTCCTTGCCGTGATCACAATCAAGCGTTGCGTACCGTAAAGAAGTCTTATAAATGATTTCACGGCGACCGAATTTCGCGAGGCGCATTGGCAGTTTGCTTCTGCTCATCGCTTGTATGGGGTGCGGCCCAAGGAATGAGGCCACTGTTCAGGGTGTAGTAACGCTTGACGGCAAACCTTTGGACCGTGGTAATGTGACATTCGTGCCCCTTGCAGGCGGTCCTGGAGCGTCGGCGACGATTCGATCGGACGGCTCGTTTGTCGCTCAAACGGGAAAAACACAAGGCCTAAAGGCTGGTGAGTATTCAATCAGCGTCCGCGCGACCGCGGATGCTACGCCAAATCCGAACGGCGGGCCGCCGAAGCCTGGAAAACTTATCACGCCTTCCAAATACGAAAGCACTCGGACCTCAGGCTTTCGCGCGACTGTGAATCCTGGCTTCAACACGGTTAATCTCGATTTGAAGTCGTAAATCGCTCAATTGCTTAACTGAATGAAACGTCAAGTCATAATTCACTTCACGTGCGGTCTTTTCGCCGTCAGCACGCTGCTAAGCGGCCACGTGCAAGCCGGCCCGCCCGGCTGGACGCAAACTTGGAACGACGAGTTCAACGGCTCGACGCTGAACACCACCAACTGGACCGCCGAATCCACGACCCACCCTGCGAACAACGAGAAGGAAGCCTACCTGCCGCAGCAAGTCACCGTCTCCGGCGGCCATCTGGTGATCACGTCGGAGAACGTGCCCTTCGGCGGCCAGCCCTACCGCTCCGGCCGCGTCCACAGCAACTGGACGCACCAATACGGCCGCTGGGAAGTTCGAGCCGACCTGCCCACCTCCCGCGGCATGTGGCCCGCCATCTGGCTCCTTCCGAACACCTCGCAATATGCGTGGCCGAGCCAGGGCGAAATCGACATCATGGAGAACCGCGGCACGCAGCCGAACCTGACCAGCGGCGCGTTCCACTACGGCACGAACCCGCCGCTGGCGCACCAGTTCAAGTCCGGCGAACAAACCACCGCCCAGCTCGGCCAGCCCGTGAACTACCACGACGGCTTTCATGTCTACGCAGTCGAATGGGACAAGACAAAGCTCCGCTACTTCGTGGACGACGTGAACTGGATGACCATCTACGACGCCGACGTCGGCGGCTTCTTGAGCCAGCAGATGGCCACGATGCAGACGACGCTGAACACGGCCGTCGGCGGCGATTTTCTCGGCGCCCAGCAGCCGGATTCCTCGACCGTCTGGCCGCAGCAATTCCTCATCGATTATGTGCGCGTCTACCAACGTAATGGCGACGGCTTCCATTTCCGCAACGGCAGCTTCGACCAGCGCGACGGCAGCCTTGCCGGCTGGACCGTCTTCGGCAACAAGGTGAACACGAACAACGTTTCAGTGGCCAACGAAGCGGTGGACGACGGGCCTGCCGCCTTGAAACTATTCGGCCAGTTCGTCGGCGCCACGAACTATTCCGGCGTCTCCCAGGGCATCAGCGTGACAGCGGGCGACCAGATTTCCGCGTCTGCCCAAAGCTTCATCCGTTCGCAGGACTCGATCGCCGGCACACAGAACACCGTCCAAATGAAGATCGAGTTTTACAACGACTTCGGAGGGAAGTACGGCACGCCGTCGTTCCTCAGCGAAGTGACCAGCACCATCGCGACCGCGACAAGCGCCAACGACGTGTGGAGCGATCATGCGCTCTCGGCCGTCGCCCCGGCCGGTGCGGTTGAAGCCCGGCTCTCCTTTGTGTTTGCGCAGACCGCGGCGAACGGCGCCGGCGCCGTCCACATCGACAACGTCAGCTTCAAAGATCTGAACGTGCCCGACGTCGCCGACGCCAATGGCGACGGCAAAGTCGACGGCGCCGATTTCCTCCTCTGGCAACGGAAGACGGGAGTCGCCGATCCTTCCGGCCCCGCGGACGGCGACTTCAATTTCGACGGCGCCGTCGATCAAAAAGATTACGACGTTTGGAAGCAGCAGTCCGGCGCCGCGGCGCCGGCGAAGCCCGCCTCCGCCGCCGTTCCCGAGCCGTCGGCCGCCGTGTTGACGCTCACTTCGCTGGCTACACTACTCAAGTGGCGACTGGCCGCCGTCGGCCACGGTCGCCCCTAATAGAAACAAGTTCAATGAGAGTTCTTCGGGTCGGCTTACCTTTCATTCTGGCCATCCCTCTCTATTTGAGCGGCCAACGATTGATCACTGCGCAATCGGCGCACTCTCCGGCGACGGCGACTAACGCAGCGACGAGTGAAGCGCCGGTTGCCCGTTTCGATCCCGCGGCGAAGGACGTCGAGGCCGCGATTGATCGGCTCCTCGCCGCGATGACGCTCGAGGAAAAGATCGGCCAGATGTCGCAACTCCCGCCTGACGGAACGACGATGACCGACACGCTGCGCAAGGCGATCAAGGCGGGCGAAATGGGTTCGCTGATCAACGTGCCGGATCGTCAGTTCGCGGCCGAAGCGCAGCGCCTCGCGCGCGAAGAAAGCCGGCTGGGCATCCCGCTGCTTATCGGCCGCGACGTGATCCACGGGTACCGCACGATCTTTCCGATTCCCCTGGGACAGGCGGCGAGCTGGAACCCG
>JAICUM010000537.1 GCA_025935855.1 Pirellulales bacterium
CGCCGCGCCGCTTCACGGCACGCCTGTACCGCCGGCAGCAGCAGCGCGACGAGCACGCCGATAATCGCAATCACCACCAAAAGTTCGACAAGCGTAAACCCGCGATGTGTTTTTGCGTTTGAGAAGTTCATGCAATTCGTCCTTAACGTGCCGCGTTGAACGAGACGGTTTTGGTAAATTGAACGGTCGGAGCGTCGGAGGGATAGGCAACATGCACTGTGAGCCGTGCCTCGTCGCGCGCCTCGGCCGGATGTTCGACGCCAAGTTTTACCATTGCCGAATGCGGGCGACTGAACTCCTTCCCCTCGACGCGCCACAACTCGCCGGTGAAGTTGCGATCATTGGCCAGCCGCGCCGCGGCCCGCCGCAGCCCCGCCTCGGCCAGCCACTCCGCCTGCACTACGTCTTCCTGGAGCCGCTGCCGCGAAACTTCCTGCAGAACAAAGCGAACCCACAACCCGCAGACAATCGTCAACACCGCAAGCAGCGCCAACACGATGATCAGAATCGCGCCCGAGCGTCGGCGGTGTCTTCGAAAGATGAACGCCATGACTTAGCCTACCGTTGGAGAAGCTGCGAATCGCGGCCGACCTGGACCACGAGCCGACGAACCATGCCAGGGTCGTTTTTGGCGCCGGCTTGGGGAGGCGCCGTGAATGTTATTTCCACCAGTGCTCCCGCGTCGGCGTCTTGGGGCGAAACGTGGCACGACAAAGCCCCGGGCGTTTTCAGCGAGAGCGGCGACGCCGCGTTGCCTCCCGCCCCGTTTCCGCCAGGTTGCCGGCGTTCCCACCGCCGCTCCGACGCCTGATATTCAACCGCGGCGCCGTCAGCCATGGACAGCGTCAAAAGTTGCTCGTTGCCATCCCACGCCACCCCCCGGGCGGCGCGCAGATCGGTTCGCAAGCGGCGGCAGAGATCGGCAATTTGCTGCTGCTCTTCGGCATGGTTTCGCAGACTCTTATCGGTTCGATGGAGCGACGCCAATGTCACCACCGCCAGCGTCACCAGCGCCGCATTCGCGACCATGACCGCGGCCAGCTCGATGAGCGTGAAAGCGCGACGCGGCCTTCGACGAGGAGCGAGTAATCGGCGGCGTGTGTGATGGACTCGGCTCATCGCTTAACGCGCCGCCTTTCGATACACCCAAGTTGTTAAACTCGGCGCCCGCCCCGGCGGCGTAGCGCCGGCAGTCACCGAGAGGGTGATGCGTTTGCCTTCCACCGGCTCGCTTACGGCCGAAACGCTCCCTGAAAGTTTCATTTCAGGCCACCGCTCAATCATCTCCGCAGGCAACTTGAGCGATCCGATGGCCTGATCGTTAATTTCATCCCACGGTTTGCTGGCAATCTCTTCCAGCGCATTCTCTAGCGCTTCCGTCGCCGCCACGCGCTCGTCCGTTTTCTTTTGGAATCGCCGCACTTGAATCAGCGCTTGCGCGCTGACGGCCAGTAGCAACATTAGCATGCCTGCCGCCACGATGACTTCGAGGACGGTAAAGCCGCCGCGAGCATCGGTTCTAGTGTGCGGTGTGGCCATTAAACGCTTCACATGCTCAGGTTGTTGATCAAATCAATGATCGGAACAAACATCGCGACGCAAAACAACATCACAAACGCGCCGAACGACAACACCAACACCGAGAACACGAGGTGCTGAATCGTCGCCCAGCGAAATGTCATCAGCCGCAGCCGCCGACCGGCGAGCAGTCGCAGCGTCCAGGGAAGGTTGCCCACCTCCTCCGCCGTGCGCAGCACGCGGGCCTCCCGGCCACTGATGAGCTTGGCCGATTGCAGCGCGTCTTGCCACTGTTCGCCGCGAGTGATGTGTTTCAGGGCCCGCGACAGTTTCCGGCGGACGACGCCGCTGGGATAGGCGCCCCATCCGGTGGTAAGCCGGGTGAGCGCCACGTCGATCGGCATTTCGCGGCCGATCGCCGTGGCGATCAGGTGCATCACCTGCGCCCGGTGACGGGACATGCTCAGGCGATCGACGACCGGCCGCAGCACAGGCACATCCGCCAAATAACAAAACAGAGTGACTATCCCCGCCATAATGAACGCCAACGCGAGGAGAGTCAGCACGAGCGCGGTCTTATCGCCCACATTCGACAACAGCCCAATAAAGAACAGCGTGATCTCTGGCAGCGTCAGCCCGTAGTCTTCGTAAATGTCCTGATACGCGGGAACAATCTTGATCGCCACGAACGTCACCAGGCCAACGCCCGCCAGCAGCACGGTGCTCAAGTAAGTCATCCGCTGAATGATCTGCTGCATGACCTCGGCGAACACCGGATCGCGCATCGCGTCGAACTCGGCCGGGTCCACGATCACGTTCGAGCCCTCGATCGCCAGCGCGGCCGCGGAAAGCGAATCTCGCGGCAGCGCCCCCCGATTCTCGGCGAGGGCCCGCCGCCACGGAACTCCCGCCGCAAGGGCCGCCGTGAGGCGGCGAAAACTTCGGCCGACAATTCCAGTAAAACGGGCGCTATGGATTTGCAGTGATTGCCCCAGGCCGCGCGAACCGCTGAACGACGACACGAACAGCCGCCACACGCCTTCCCGCTGGGCATGACGGCGAGCGAGCATGTATTCCAGCAGCGCTTCGGCAATGATGGCAAACAGCAGGAGCGAAAGCCAACTAACTCCCGCCGCCAGCACCAGCGCGCTCGGCACCATGAGTAAGGTCCAGCTCGCGATGCGCAGCAGGAAATACAGCGCGTCATTCGGCGCCGGTCCCCGCGCCCCGTACACCAGCCGCATCGTCACGCGCAGCGAGAAGCCCAACGCGAACAGCATGACGCTCGGGATGAGAAGCTTCGTGGCCATGCGTTATGAAGTACGCGCGTTTACATGGAAAGATTGTTGATCAGATCAACCAGCGGGATCGTGAGTCCAACCACCACAAACAGAACAAACGAGATCACGGCCGCGAACAACAGCGGCGGCATGATGCGCCGTAAAAAGCTAGCGTGCAGCGTCAACTCCTCCTCATAAACGTCGGCCGCCTGCTTCAGCGCTTCCGGCAGCGCATCGTTCGTTTCGCCCCAGGCGACCAGCGCCGTGAGCGTGCGATCAAAATGAATCGAGTCGGCCAGTGACCGCGATAACGGGGCGCCGGCTTCGCACTTCGCCGCCGCGATCCGGCCCGCCCGGGCGAGGTTGGCGTCGTGCAGCGACGCGACCGTCGATTGCAGCGCGTCGGCGAGCACGACGTGCTGCGCGGTCAGCGACCCAAGGATGCTCGCGAACTCATGGTGGGCGTTCCAAATCCACACTCGACCGACAAGCGGCAGTCCGGTTCGAACCCAGTGCATGACCCGACGCAGATAAGGCAGCCTAACCAGCAGCAAATACACAAGCGGGGCCAGAAGAATCCCAAGCAGAAACCACGGCGCCACGTGCGAAATGGC
>JAICUM010000502.1 GCA_025935855.1 Pirellulales bacterium
ATACACAAGCGGGGCCAGAAGAATCCCAAGCAGAAACCACGGCGCCACGTGCGAAATGGCAATGATCGCCCGCGTCGCTTCGGGCAGCACCAGGCTAAAATCGGCATACACTTTTTCCAAGGTCGGGACGAGAAACATCATCCCGCCGGCCATGATCAGCATGAGCATCCCGATCACGATCGCCGGATAAAAGAGCACCGAGCGGATTTGGCGGCGAAGCTTGCGACGCGTCGTTTCATGCTCCATGAGACCCGCCAGCAGCGCGGTCGCCTCATCGAGGCGCCCCTCGCCGGAGACCGCTCGCAGGTGCAGCGGCAACGACGCGTCAAGGCGTTCCAGCGCGGCGTCCAGGTCTTCGCCTCGAGCCACCTCGTCAGCCAGGCGGGCGGCGGCGCGGCGCAGCCCGCGGTGATTCGCGTCTTCCGCCAGGGCCAACAGCGTTTCCCGGAGCGCCAGGTCGTCCTTCATGGCAACGGCTGTGGCGCTTGCAGGCGCGTCGGCGGCGCGCGGCGATCCTGGAGGCGACGTGGTAGAGGAAGTCGGCGCTGGCTCGTTCAGATTCATCAACCGCTTTCAATCGCAACCGTTCGTCAAGACGACCAATTCGCTAGCTCATGAAGCACGGCGAAGTAGGGCTGCATCAACACCACCGCATACACAGCCACCACGCCCAGCCCTACCGCCAATATCAGCGTCACCGGCAAGATCACGGCGAAGTCCGCGACCCAAGACGCCGCCCGTTCGCGGTATGTAACCGACGCACGTCGCAGGCTCTCGACCATTTGCGATTCGCCAAGACTCTGCGAGTTCAAAAGCGCCGTCCGCACCAACGGCGGCAAGCGTCGCAACGTCCGGAGTTGAGCCGTTAACGGCACGCCCTCGGCAAGTTGTTCAGCAAGCTCCTCGGCGGGCGCCGCCAGTTCAACGGCACTGCTGGCGCGCGCCGCCAGCGGCAACGCCTCGGTCATCGGCACGGCGCTTTGCAAGAACGTCGCCAGCAGGTCGGCAAAGTTCGCCTGGCCGCTCAGCCGCATGGCGCGCCGCACGCCGGGGATCCACCGCACCAGGCGCGAGGCAAGCCGGCCGCCCCGCGTGCTTTCAGTGCGTATCCACCAAATCAGGGACAGGCCGACGATCGCAAGGGGAAAGCCCGTCGTGATCCAGCCGCTTTGTTCGCGGGAAAGATCAAGCGTCGGCGCCCACAGGCGGCTCTCCACATCGAGCGTCTCGTATCCATGCAGGACTCTCGAGAGCATGAACACGGTCATCACCCACGCCACGCACAGCACGATGATGGGATAGATGGCCGCCTGCGCGGCGATGCGGCGCATCTCGGCGACGCGGGCCGCCGTCTCGGCGAAGCCTTCCAGTGCCGACGAAAGCCGTCCCGAGCGAATACCTGCTTCGACGACCGCTCGATAGGCCGCCGGCAACGCGTCTCCTTCGGCCGCCACCGCTTCAGAAAGCGACATGCCCGCGGCCGTGCGTTCCGCCAGGCGGCCAGCGAGGCGCCCCGACCGCCCGCGATACTCGGTCGCGATGCTTTTCAGCCCGGCCTCAAGCGGCAGCCCCGCCCCAACGAGAGCGGCCATCTCACGATTCAACGCGGCCAGATCGTCAAGCGTCGGCGGCCCACTCCGCGCAGCGGCTGCACCCATAGTGTCGACCCGGGAGGATGCGAAACGAGCCCGGGCCTGTTCCGTGAGGTCAGAGCAGACAGAAAAAGGAGAGTACCACCGGCAGTATAAGGCTGTGCCAACACCCGTGCAAATCAAGCCTCTCGCCGCGAGGCGGACGGAAGTCCAAAGACGCGCACGAGTTCACTGCCGCTTGTCACGCCGTCGGCCACCAAGCGCGTCGCTTGATCCACAAGGCTGACCATGCCCGCGTCGCCCGCCGTCGTTCGCAACGTCGCGGCGTCGGCCCGATCGAGCACCGCTTCGGCCACTTTCGGCTGGTCGAGCAGCAGCAACTCCGCCACGGCGATTCGGCCGGCATAACCCGTCTGCCGGCACGCTTCGCATCCAGCCGCCCGGCGAACGCTGCCGGACGCGAGCCTGCGGCCATCGACGAGCTCTGGCGTTTGATCATCCGGAATCGCACAGCCGCACAACTTTCGCATCAGCCTTTGCGCAACAACGGCTCGCACGCCGCTGCGCAGTGCATACGGCTGCAAACCCATTTCGCCGAATCGACTCACGGCCGTCGCGGCATCAGTCGCATGAAACGTCGTGATTACCAATTGACCGGTCAGCGCGGCTTGCAGCGCCAGCCCAGCCGTATCCGCGTCGCGCACTTCGCCGATAAAGATCACCTCGGGGTCCTGCCGCACGAGTGAACGCAATCCCGTGAGCAGATCAAAACCCGCGGCGTCCGCCACTTGCGACTGAGCGACCCCCGGTACGATCGCCTCGACCGGATCCTCCAACGAGGCAATGCTGCGCCGCCCCTCGGTTCGATCCAAAATCTCACGCAGCGCCGCGTAGGCGGTGGTCGTCTTCCCGCTGCCGGCAGGGCCCGCGATGACCAAGGCGCCGGACGTTTGCGACACCGCGCTTTGCAATTCCGAAAGCACCGCCATCGGAAGCCCAAGCTCCGCCAGCCGCGTCAGCGGACGATCGCCGCGCGGCACATTGCGGCACACAACTTTTTCGCCGAACACCGTGGGAAACGTGCTGACCCGAACTTCGTACGGCGACTCGCCGGCGTCGATTCGCCCTTCCTGCGGAATGCTCGAGCGGTAGGTGAGCAGCCGCGCCGCCACCTTGAGCCGATTCACCACGTTCGCCGCCAGCCCTTGCGGCACATGGCAAAGCGCCTGCAACACGCCGTCAATCCGCCACGACACGGCCAGTCCGTCCGCCGTCGGCAACAGATGAAGATCGCTCGCCTGGGCCTCAGCCGACGCGGCCAATAGCGCCTCGACGATGGCCGTCGCGGCCCCGGCGTCGCTTTCTTTTTTCGCGGCGATCAGTCGCTGTAATGCGGCGGGGGTCATAAAACTGCTGTTCGCCAGCCCAAGAATCAGCTCGTAGATAACAGATAGCCTAGCAGAAAATCTCCATGCGAAAGCACGGCGGCGAATGTTCGAACCGGCACGTCACGTGCATTGAATCTTCGCACATCCGCCAGATGGAACAGCTCCCATGAAAATCAAGCTTCCCAAACCGTTCCAGGATGACGGCGAGACGCTCAATGTCATCATCGAGACCCCGCGCGACTGCCGCAATAAGTATAAGTTCAATCACGAGCTCGGCCTATTTGAGCTGAGCGGCGTGCTGCCGGCCGGCGCCTCGTTTCCGTACGACTTTGGCTTTGTGCCGAGGACCATCGCCGCCGATGGCGATCCGCTGGATGTGCTCGTCCTGATGGACGAACCTGCGTTCACGGGCTGCCTCATCCCCTCGCGCATCGTCGGCGTCATGGAAGCCAAGCAGACTGAGGACGGCAAGACGTTTCGCAACGATCGGTTGGTGGCCGCGGCGAAGGACGCCCATAACTATCGCGATCTAAAATCGCTCAAGGACATGAACAAGAATCTGCTTGAAGAGCTCGCCCATTTCTTTAAGTCGTACAACGAGATGCGCAGGAAGCAATTCGAGATCCTATCGCTGGCCAGCGGCGCCGAAGCCCACCGACTGGTCGAGCGCGCGATTAAAAAAGCCGCCGAATGACCGCCCGCGTC
>JAICUM010000394.1 GCA_025935855.1 Pirellulales bacterium
GACGCATCGAACCCCGCGAACTCAAACGCCGACGCCACCGCTACAAACTCATGCAAGAACCACGCGCCACGCTCCGCGCGCGACTCGCACGGGGAAACTCGAAGTAAACAAACACGTTACGTCGCCGACAGTGCCATTCGTCCCTGCCCCGTCTAATAGGCTCATTTTGCCGAGGCCGAGGAAGCCTTTGTAAGGGAGGCTTGTTCATCACTAATGGCCCCTGGAGGAACCAGGCCGTTCTCGATAGCAGCCTTGAGAGCTTTGGACCGGTCCGGGCTGCGAAGCAGCGCTTTAATGGCAATTGGCTGATTGTGGCGGTGCAGCTTCGGATAGGCGCTGATCAAGGTGCGAGTCGAGTCAGGCGAGTCAATGTCGCCCAAGGCGCTGACCGCGCCCATCTCGAGTTCCTGGTGGATTTGTGGTCCGAGATAACCCAAAAGCTTTTCGCCGCACTGCTGGAAATCGAGCACGCCGAGCATGCGCAGCGCGTCGTACCGCGTTCCGGCCGGCGTTGAAGAATCGTCGGCCATCGCGCGAGCGCGGTCGATGGCGTTTTGCCAGCGCTTGGCCAGGTGGGGCCGGTCCTCGAGAAGCTGCGAAAACCGCTCACGCGGCCAGGCGCCTGCCTGACTTACGCCATTGATCAAGCCTCCGCCGATGACGACGGCTTGCCAATCGGCCAGGCGTCCATCTTCGGCGGGCAAGCAGAGTTCAAGCACACGGATCACCTCGCCTGGATCGTTGCGTTTTCCGGCGGCGATGGCTTGCTCCCAGATCGCGGGGATTCGCTCGTACTCGGCCTTCGTGCCGACGGCCAGCCCATCAAGTAGCTTGGCGATGTGCGTCGCGGCGTCGTCGCCGTCCGCCGGGGCGTCGCCGTGTTCGGCTCGTTCGGTGGGCTTTCCGACAGGCGACAGGTAAACGCCGCGTAGGTCCATGAGGTTTCCGGTCGCCAGCGGTCCGTCGGGCCGAAGGCTTAGGCGACAAAGCCCTTCAGGGAGACTCGTGCGGCCGGCGTGAATGACTTGATACCGGTCGTATCCGCCGGTGGAGGGCACAGTCAGCGACAGCGGAGGACTGCCTCCCTCGAGCACCGCCTTGCTGCCCGCGTCTCCAGGGGCGCAGGCCAGATGAACGAACACTTCGTAATCCTGCGATTCGGGCGTCTTCACTTCCCAGGCGACGTAGTCGTGCTGGCCATGCCAGTAGCCAATGTTCTTGAAAGGCGTTTCAAAGGTGATGTCGCCGCCGTAAACGCGACTGGTGCTGGCCAGGAGCCAAATGGCGCCGTCGTAATCGGGCGACGCCGCGCGGGGTGAATTACCGGCCAACTGCTTTGGCGGCGATTCTTGGGTGGTGAGATAGGCAATCAAATCCAACATGTCGCTTGGGGATACGTCTTTTTCGAGTCCTTCAGGCATGAGCGAACGCCCGGAGTTTTCCAGCACTTCAAGGTCGGCGCGGAGCAGCGTGTACGATTTACCTTCCTGCTCCACGAGCGTCACGCTCGTTGACGTCTCTTCGGCAAGGATTCCCGCGTGCGACAGCCCGTCCACGGAGAGGGCCGTATACATCTGGTAGCGCGCGTCGACGGCGCGGTTCGGATCGAGAATCGACTCGGTCAGCGCCTGGCGCGTGCGGCTGGTCAGGGCCGCCAGGTCAGGACCCACGGCGTGGCCGGCGCCCTCCAACTGATGGCAGCCCGAGCAGACCTTGGTGAAGACCTTGCGGCCGCGTTCCGCGGTGGCTTCGCCGGCAGGGGCGGCCAGGTATTGCTTGACAAGCTTGTCTCGGTTGGCGTCGATCGCACTGGCGAGAGCGGCGACCGCCCGGTGGCGGATCGTTTCATTGCGGTGTTTCAAAAGCCGCTCGCGCTGCAAGGCGCTGAGGTCCGCCAGGCGCACTTGGCCGGCTTCGACGGCGTCCATGAGCGCGGCGGTCAGATCGTCGCGACCGAGCATGATGTCAAACGCGACGGCACGGGTGGGCGGGGTGAAGCCTTTCCAGGCGCCGAGAATGGCCTTCGCCGCCGCCGGGCCTTCCAAGGTTGCGGCCATTTTGACGACCGCTTGTTGAACCGTCGCGGAAGTTTGCGGGGCCAACAGGCGGTCGAGCGCTGGCAGCATTTGTTCGCGGCTGCCGCTGGCGGCTAGCAGCCGCATCGCGGGAAGCAGTCGCGCCTCGCTCTTTTCCTCGCTTTCAAGGGTCGCTTTCGCGACGGAAACCAGCGGCGCGAGCTTTTCGAGAAGCGCCTTGAAGTCCGACGAGGCGACGCCGGCGTCACGGCACTGTTTTACGAGTTCGGCGGCCGCCTCAAGCCGCCAGATGGCTGCTTTGTCCGCTTCGTCAGTGTTGGTAAGTTCGGCGGCTAGAGCGTTTGTGCCATCGGCGCCGCCAAGCTTGACGGACATCCTTACCACTGTTGCCAACAGAGTCGCGGGAAGCGGCTCGGCCTTCGCACGGCTAATAAGGTCCACGACGATTGGTTGGACATTCTTGTCGCTAACACTGCTCCAAACCGCGGACTGAACGTCTTTATCATGGCGGTGGGTCCAGGCCATTTTCGCCAAGGCCTTGGCAGCTTGCGGATCATCCATCTCGCCGAGGCTGTAGGCGAGCTGCATTTGAACCTGCAGGTCGGAATCCTCGACGAGCCGCAGAACTGAGGCGACGATCTCAGGCGATTTGGCAAAGTACGGTTCGCTGAGGCGGATCGCATGCCGCCGCACGCCGGGGTGCTGATCGGCAAGGGCCGCCTGAAGCGTAGCCGCGTCCAACTCGCCGATTCCTTCCAGCGAGCACATTGCCTGCAGACGCGTCGCGCCGCGCTTTGAGGATTTGGCGAGGTCTTTCAACTTTGGCGCGGCGGCGCGGGCCTGCCGCTGGACCAGTAGCTGCTGGGCTAAGTCTCGTTGCGGCCCGTTGGGTGAATCGAGAGCGGCGGCCAAGTGTTCATCGTCCAACTGGTCAAGCCGCTCGATCGGCCGGGCCGGCGTGTTCTTCGGCCGGACACGGTAAATCCGGCCTTCGTTATGACCGGCGAAAATGTCCAGCGGCTCCAGCTCTTCGGCGGGGATCCATACTTTGTGCTCAATCACCGACCGGTGCATATCGACGACCCACACACAGCCGTCCGGGCCCGTGCGAATTTGAACTGGGCGAAACCATGAATCGGTCGCGGCGAGGAACTCGACATCGGCTTCCCCTTTGGCGCGGACGCCGGCGAACGTCGTGCCGTTCGGTGAGACGACGAGACGGTGCACCAAATTGTTGGCTGGCTCCGCGACGAAGATGTTGCCAGTGAAGTCGCCGCCCAACAGCTCATCGCGATACACTCCCAGCCCGCAGGCGGCCGTCGGCCGGCCCGGCGGGCCGGAGAGCTTGAACATCTGCGGCTTGCTGATGGGATGAAGAACGTTCGGATCACCGCCCTCGGGCGCCTGGGGCACGAACCGCTCGGTGTCGGGTGGAATCACGTTCGGGTTGCGGGCCAGGTAGTGATCCACCAGCGGATAGTGCTTGGCCAACGTGCTGTTTTCGCATCCGAACCAATCTCCCCAATCGTCGCGGTCGCGGCCTTGCTGCGTGCGGCCGGTGACGGCTTCGATTTCACCCGTGTCGGGCTTGAAGCGAAAATCGCGGCCGCCAAGCTGCAGCTTGGCGCCGCTGAAGGTGGTGAGATTGCCGCCGAAAATGCCGCAGGCGCCATACAGCCAATTGTCGAGTCCCCAGCGCAAGCTGTTCACACGTGCTTGCGCGTTGTCGGTGTGAAAGCCGCTGATCAGCACCTTGCGAACTTCCGCCTTGCCGTCGCCGTCGGCGTCTTCGAAGTAGATGACCTCCGGCGCGTCGCACACGATGACGCCGCTGCGCCACGCCTTCACATCGGTGGGAAAGCGAAGCCCGCTGACGAAGATTGTTCCCTCGTCAAACTTGCCGTCGCCGTCGCGGTCGGTGAGCACGCGGACGCTGCCGGTCTGCTTGAACTTCTCGTGGGGCTCGCGCTCGTAGTCGGTCATGTCGGCGACCCACAAGCGGCCGTCGGGGCCGAAGTCGATCGCCACCGGGTCGGCGACAAGCGGTTCCGAGGCGACGAGGTCCACGACGTAGCCGTCGCGCGGCTTGATCGAGGCGACCGCTTCGTCGAGCGGCAGCGGCTTGTTCAGCGACTCTCGAAAGGCGCCTGGGCGCTTAAACGATTTCGGAACCAGGCGATGGACTTCGTCGATGATTTTCTGTTCAAGTCCGGGCGCCAGCGTATTGGGCAGGGCGAAGTACACGGTTTCGGCGCCGCCACCGTAGCCGCCTTCTTTAAGGAGGCGCTCCGAGGGAATGTAGGCGCAAAAATCATTCGAGTATCCGTGCATCCAGAGCCGGCTCGAATCAAAGTCCTGCTTGAGCCGCAACGCGTAGTCGACGCACACCTCGCCGGAGAGGAAGACCATCGCTAGCGAATCGTCGAACGTGATCGTTTGAACGGGGTAATCGAGCTTGGTGACGAGCGCCTCGCCCCGATCGAGCCGGGCGAGCTGGAACTTGGCGTTGTAGCCGGCCGGGTCGTCCTTCTTGGCCATTTGTTCAAGCGCCTCGCGCGACGGCGGCGGATTGAGCGGCAAGTCAATGTGGGCCAGCGAAGCGGCGACGGGCCCGTGGATTGGCTTGAGCGAGCCCGTGAGCAAGCGCTCAACCTCGTCGGCGATTTGGGCGCCTTGGCCGGCGGCGGCGGCCGTGTTCGCGCCGGTCA
>JAICUM010000206.1 GCA_025935855.1 Pirellulales bacterium
ACTACGAGTCGGCCAACGGCCGTTTTACCACGGCGTTCGATTTACCGCCGACCGAGAGCGCCGCCACCACTTACACGGCCGGCTACAACAGGGTGATACCGATCCTGCCGTTCGTCGAGCAGCAAACTCTGTTTAATCGCATCGACACGACGGCCACGACCCGTAATTACACGGAACCAATTATCTCGCACCCGAAGAACGCCGCGTTTCACGCCACGCCTTTTCCCGCCATGCTGTGCCCAACCGACAGCTTCAATCAGACGCCCGGGCAGTGGCTGGGCACGTCCTGGGCGCGCGGGAACTACGCCGCCAACGGCGGCAACGGGCCGATGGGCATCTACGACGGCCGCTCCGATTGGATCAACGGACCCGATTCCCCCGGCTGGCAAGATCCGATGCGTCGTGGAACGATCGGACCCAATGTGTCGGTCAAGCTCAAGGAAATCACCGACGGTACGTCCACCACGATGCTGCTGGGCGAGCTTCGCGCCGGCTTTAAAGAGACCGACCTGCGCGGGATTTGGGCGATGGGCAAAGCCTCGGCCAGCATGCTCATTTGGTTCGGAAGCACCGGCGACGACGACGGGCCGAATGTGTGCGGCATCTATGCGGACGATACGTCGGGCCCAAAGTCGCCTACGGACGACGCGCAGATGGTACAAGAGTGCATGCCCGACGCCACCGGCTCCGACAGCATGGACCAGGCCACCGTTCGTAGCATGCACCCCGACGGCGTGAACATCGGCATGGCCGACGGCAGCGCCCATTTCATCTCCAACGACATACAGACCAACGGCCAAAGCGTGAACACAAGCTGGCCGGCGAACATGCCGATGTCCGTCTGGGATAAGATCATCGCCAGCGCCGACGACCAGGCCATCGGCCAAATGCCTTTCTGAGCGCTCAAACATCATGAAGTTGACGGGAGGATTCGCGTTGCCAGGATTATCCACGCGGTGGATCTCGCTAGTGCTGCTCGCGCTGCTGCTGGCCGCCGGTTGCGGAAAGGCCGGCGGGCTGCTGCCCGTCACCGGCACGGTCAAATACAAGGACGGCTCGCCGCTCGCCTTTGAGGCCGGCTCGGTGATTTTCCGTTCGGCCGACGGCACGACGAACGCCAGCGGCGCCGTTCAGCCGGACGGCTCGTTCACGATGATGACGAAAAAGCCAGGCGACGGCGTGAAGCCCGGCCAGTACAAAGTCGCCGTGCAGCTTTGGAAAAACTACGCCAATCTCACGCCGGCCGTCGCGTCGAAGTACCGCGACCTCGCGACCTCCGGTCTGGAGGCGAACGTGGACGCGAGCCACACCCACTTCGACTTCACGATCGAGAAGTAGTTGTAATCACGCGTGGTCCAGCGTGACGCTAACCAACTCGATAAACAATAGCCGGCGGCACACTTGCCGCCGGGAAACAGTTGCTGGGCCACTCGCGCCGCATCCCCTCCGGACGTGGCCCGCCGGCTATTTTGATGCACTGCGTTGCAGAACGCTGGTGACTTTCCGCTAGGCTTCGCGCAACCGGCCGCGATTAGGTTATAATCCTGTTCCGGCGAGTCGCCGCTTGTCTTGTTGATTCCGCTTATCGCTTGAATCGGAGGCCTCGATGCCGCAGTTTCGTCCCTGGCGGCCCGTCGCGCTGGCGACGCCCACGCGCGCTCCGCGCCGGACGCGAGCGTTCACCCTGGTGGAACTATTGGTGGTGATCGCGATCATCGGCGTGTTGGTCGCCTTGCTCCTGCCGGCGGTTCAAGCGGCGCGGGAAGCGGCGCGGCGAAATCAGTGCCTGAGCAATCTACGGCAGCTCAGCCTGGGCCTGTCGAACTTCGAATCGGCCAAGGGCGCGTACCCGATGACGCTCTTGCCTGATAAATCCGTCTCGTCGAACAATCCGGATCCGTCGCAACTGCCGCCCAACGCGGCCTACATCGGTCCGAACTGGGCGGTGCAGCTACTGCCGTTCGTCGAACAACAAGCCGTCTATAGCCGGCTGGACGATAGCGTGGCCGCCGGCGGCACGTGGCCCGGGAAGGCGCCGCCGCGAATGTCTCATCCGAAGAACGCGGCGGTGCGCACGGCGGTGCTGGATGTGTTCCGCTGCCCGACCGATTCGTTCAACAACACGCCGCACGTGCTGGGGACCGTCGAATGGGCGCGCGGCAATTACGCCGCCAACGGCGGAAACGCGGCGCTCATCAACTACGATGTCACGAGCGGCCCGACTCAGGGAACAGGCTACGGCATTACCGGGCGGAATTCCGACGGTTGGACTTGTCCGAAGCGGGGCGGCGTGATTGGGCCGAACGTCAGCGCGCGGATGAAAGACATCACCGACGGCACGATGAACACAATTCTGCTGGGCGAAGTCCGCGCGGGGATTAAGGAGTACGATTCGCGCGGCTGTTGGGCCTTGGGTTTCGCCGGCGCGAGCATGTTGTACTGGTACGGCACGACGGGCGACGACAACGGGCCAAATGTCTGTTCATCGCTGGCCGACGACGTTTACGGGCCCACCGCCGCCGACGATCCATTGATGATGCAAGAGTGCATGCCGGATTGGGAAGATCATCCCGACAGCAAGCAAGCCACCGTTCGCAGCATGCACCCCGGCGGCATCAACATCGGCATCTGCGACGGCAGCGCGCACTTCATTTCCGATAACATCCAAACCGGAAGCTTCCAGGTCTCGCCCGATTGGCCCGCCACGCTCCCCATGACCGCCTGGGACAAGCTCATCGCCCGCGGCGACGACCAGGTGATCGAGCAGATGCCGTTTTGACGGTGGACCCCGGTTAGCGAAGCAGCGCTCGAAAACCAGCCTGTTCAAAATGATGGTCGGCGGTCAACGCGTCCTCTAGATGCCGCTCGTCCATCACCACGAAAGAAATGCAGTCCGTTAGCGACCACTCCTTGTCAGGACGCCGCAAGTAGAGCGAAACGCCGTGCTCCCAAAGCTCGTGCGACGATTCAAGCAGTTCCGTATTTGGATCCGCCTTTAGGTCGGCCAGGAATCGCCCGAATCTGGCTCTGCCGTTTTCGCTGCTGCTCAGGTGGTTTGCTACCTCAGTGAGCACGTATTCGGTTGTGACGATGCCCTCCGTCCAGGACAGAGCGACCGCCGCTGCCTTAAGCATGGTTGGCGTCCCGGCTGATCAGCAGCGCTACATAAAAGGTTGAATCCGCGAACGCTACCTTCATTGCTTCGGCGTGCCGTACAGATAGTGATCGAGGTTCTGTGAAGAGTCCACTGGCAGATCATCCACCGAGCCGATGACATCCTTCAGACGGTCATACAGCGTGGGAATTTTTTTCTCAGGCAGATCTTCGCCTTGGTCTTCTGCCAGGCTTTCCATCAATTCTTCAGCCGCCTGGCGCTGGCGCGCGACGATGGCGGCTTCGTCCTCGTTAGCAGACGGCGCCCGATCAGCGGACGCTTCCGCTTCGGTGACCGTGATCGTCACCCGCGATTGGTCCGGAAGCGCGAGCGGCTGAAGCGGCCTGAAGACGCCGGTGTCGTAAATAGCATCGACTTGGTAGGTCATAAATGTATTTTAGTACGCGGATCGGCGAAAACTATCCTTCCATCGCCCCCGCCACGCCGCCGGTGAATTTCTCATCCTCCGCCGCGTGGCCGACGAGGATCTCCGCCTTGTAGCCGCCGCGGGACTTGAAATACCCGATCAGCCCCAGGTAGCACACGCACATGATCGCCGGCAAGATGGCGATCTTTACGAGGGCTTGCTGCTTCGTCTTGGCCTGAATCGCTTCGAGCTGCTTTTGCACCTCGGCCGGCTGCTCGGCGATTTTGGACTTGTCCATGGCCGTGTATTTGAAGAACAGGCCGTTCTCTTCTTTCTCGAGCTGCGAGTGGATCGCCGGCAGGTGCATGGCAACGGCCTGGGTGAAATCCTGGTCCTGGACCGTGCCGATGGCAGGGCCGCCGATCGTGCCAACGGCGATCATGCCGACGCCCGAGATGGCGTTCAGCAGCAGGGCGCCGCCGCGCGGATATTGCTCGGACACCAGGCCGAGCGTGGTCGGCCAGAAGAAGGTTTTGCCGAAGCCGTAAAGCGTCGCCGCGGCGAACAAAATGCCGGGGACGGCGGGCGATTTGCCCAGACACAGCAGCCCGCACGTGGCAATCGCCGCGGAAACGGCGAGCAGGCCGACCGGCGAGATGCGATGCACAATCGGCCCGGAAAACGTCCGCAGGCAGAACATGATCGCCGAGGTGTAGATCAAGAACCAGGGCCCGATGCTCTTGCCCAGCACGGCGCCCATGATGTCCTGGATCCAGCCGTCGGTGCCGAGCTCGGTCGTCGCCAAGAGGAACATCACCAGCATCAGGAAGACAAACATCGGCCTGCCAAACGCTGGAACGACGAATCCAAAGAGGGCAGCCGGCAAGATGGCAATGAGCAAGGCCATCGCCGGACTGAGCGGCTCGGCGCCGAACGCCTTGAGCATCTGGCTGATGCCCATGATCACGAGGAAGGAAACGATGTACGCGCTCCCCCAGCCGAATTCACGCAACATTTCCTGGTAGCTGACGCCGGCTTCGACGCGTTCTTGTTGCGGGAATCGCTGGCCGGCGAGCAGAGCCCCGTAGGCGATGATCGGTAGAAGCAGCACGGTAATTTGCCATTGCCACAAATGCCCGGGGAGCGAGGCGCCCAGTTGGCCGCCCGCGGCCGACACCGCAAGCGACATCAATCCGCCCAACACCAGCCCGCCCGGCCAGCCGGCGTGCAGCACGTTCAGCCAGTGGGTTTTGTTCTCTCGGTAAATCGTGGCGACCACGGGATTGATCACCGCTTCGACGGCGCCGTTGGCCAAGGCGTAAATGAACGTCGCCAGATACAGCACCTGAAAGTTGGGGGCGAAGATCGTGAGGATCGCTGAGATTAAATGCCCGGCGAACGCGAACGCCATCGCCCGGCCGTAGCCGATGCGGTCGATCACCAGGCTCAACAGGATGATCGAAATGGCGAACGGGTAGGTCCCGACGCCGATGATCATCCCTTTCTGCTCTTCGGTGAGGTTGAAGGAGCTCGCCCAGCTATCCATGACCTCCGGCGAATTCCGCACGGCAAAGCCGAAGGCCGTGGCCACCAGGCCGGCAAAGCACCCCAAGAACAGCCGCCGCGAATGGTTGTTTGCCGCCACGTGCATCCCTCACGAGAAAAGAAGCCGCTCGCGCTCCGGGCGAACCGGGACGCTCATTGATGGGCCGCAGTATAACCGGCGAACCGCCGCTTATCCAATGGCGGCCGGCACGACGTTCATTTCCGATGGCCGGCGAAAAGCATGGTGGAAACGGCGCGTCAAATGAAAGATAATAGCGCCGCAATTTTGCACGTCCAACTAACCACAAGATTCGCCCACCTAATCTCGCCGGAGTTCCTCGCATGATTCGCTTCTTCGCTTGCGGCTTAGCGGCCTTCCTTTCAGTCGTCGCCTCCGCCGGCTTCGCCCGCGCCGACATCCACGCCCTCGACTTCGGCAAAACGAAGAACGGCGAGGACGTCAAAATCTACGAGATCACCAACGAGAACGGCATGAAGGTCCGCGTCATGACGCGTGGCGCGACGCTGGTCGGGCTCGAGGCGCCCGATCGCAACCGGCGGATCTCGGACGTCGTCTTCGGCTTCGACAACGTCCAGGGGTACGAGTCGAAGGACAACGGCTACTTCGGCGCGACGGTCGGGCGCTACGCCAACCGCATCGCCAAGGGCAAATTCACGCTCGACGGCAAAGAGTATCAGCTCGCCACGAACGACGGCCCGAACCACCTGCACGGCGGTGATGGCCGCTCGTTCGACAAAGTCGTGTGGAAGGCCCGGCGGTTCGAGAACCCCGGCGAGTGCGGCGTGAAGTTCACGTACACCAGCCCGGACGGCGAGGAGGGCTATCCGGGGACGCTCGAAGCGAGCGTCACCTACACGCTGACGGACAAGAATGCGCTGCGGCTGGAATATTCTGCGAAGACCGATAAGCCCACCATCATCAACCTCACCAACCACGCGTATTTCAACCTGGCCGGCGCCGGGTCGCCGACGATCAACGATCACACGCTGCGCATCTTCGCGGACAAGTACACGCCGGTGGACGCCACGCTCATTCCCACGGGCGAAATTGCCCCGGTAGAAGGCACTCCGCTCGATTTCCGCAAAACCACCGCTATCGGCCAGCGCGTGGATCAACTGACCGCGACATCGGCCAAGGGTTATGACCACAACTTCGTGCTGAACCCCAAGAAGCGGGGCGAAGAGCTGACCAAAGCCGCCGAGCTAGTGGACCCCGCTTCCGGCCGGAAGCTCACCGTGTACACCGACCAGCCCGGCATCCAGTTCTACGGCGGCAACTTCCTGAACGGCGTGAAGGGTAAGAACGGCCAGACCTACGCCTACCGCAGCGCCTGCTGCCTGGAAACGCAGGTGTTTCCCGACTCGCCGAATCATCAAGGCCAGGAAGGTTGGCCGAACTGCGTCCTGCGGCCGGGTGAATCGTACAAGCACACCTGCGTGTATGCGTTCAGTGTGAAAGAAAAAGAAACGAAACGTGCGGCTGATAAGAAATCTGCGAAGGAGAAGAAGTCTTAAGCGTGGAAGTCACGCCGACGGCGCTGCGTCGCGTGAAGTGTGAGTGATCTCGGAAACGGTAATGACGTTGCCATCTACACGGTAAAGGATGTAATAGGGAAATCTTTGCAATAAGTAGTAATGGCGATGCTCGTCCCAGCGAGGATAGAGCGATGGATTGGAAAGGATGAGGTCTAGGCCTTCGTCAATCGCTTCGCAGAAGTTGCGCTCGGCATCGGCGCTTCGAGCTTGGCACCAAGCTACGGCTTCTTCCAAGTCTCGATAAGCTTCGGGCAAGAATCGCAGCTCAGCCATGTCGGTTGATCCGGTCGCGCAGCCATTGGCGCACCTGATCGCCCGGAATGGTTTGAACGCCCCCGGCATCTAGATTAGCCAATCGCCGGTCTGCTTCGGCGATATCTTCGACGCGCGGTGCGGGCCACGCCTCGGGCGGCAAGCTGTCCCAGAGCTTGGTCATGAGGACCCACTTATCCGTGGGCGCCAAGGATTCCGCGGCTGCGAAAACTTCTTCCGTTGACATAGCGTTTTAGCTCAGCGCTGAACGATCAAAAAACTGTGACGCCAATCAAGAATATTATAGTCGCGGCGCCTAAATTTGTCATTTCACGATGAATCTTCAAATAGCAGCTTCAGCGTCCGCTCCGGCTGGCTGAGAAACGCGTGCATGACGCGATAGTGCTCGGTGTCGCGGTATTCCACTTGCTTCACGCCGCTCGCCGAGAACTCATAAATCGTCGCGTTCGGATATGCCATGATGATCGGCGAGTGCGTGGCGATGATGAACTGCGCCTCGCGCTCGACCAGCTCGTGCATGGCCACCAGGAACGCCAACTGCCGCTGCGGTGACAAGGCCGCCTCCGGCTCGTCAAACAAATACAGCCCGTCGCCGCGCAGGCGGTTGGTCATGAGGTCGATGAACGACTCGCCGTGCGATTGCGAGTGGTACGACGTGGCGCCGTAGGGGCTGCGCTCGCTTACCAGGCTGAGCTTTTCGATTTCCGTTGCGACGTTGTAAAAGCTTTCGGCCCGCAGGAAGAACCCGTCGCTCCGCCGCCGGCCGCGAATGCTGCGGCCCAGCACGACCCACTTGTAAAGATCGGCGTGCGAATCGCGCGACGTGAAATTGAAATTTCGCGTCCCGCCCTCCGCGTTGAAGCCGTCGGCCACGGCAATCGCCTCAAGCAGCGTGCTCTTGCCCGTGCCGTTTTCGCCGATGAAAAACGTCACACGTGGGTGCAGCTTCAACTGCACGAGCGATTTGATCGCCGGCAACTCCGCGGCGTACTTCGATTCGAGCGTCGCCCGGCTGCGATCGAGCAAAATTGACAGTAAATGGGGTTGGTATTCGTCGAACATGGCGAACTCTCACGCCGACGGCGGATCAGGCAATCGCCGCACGCTCCCCGGCACGATCGGCTCGTGCCGCATGGCGCTGGCGACCGCGGCGAACGATAGCTCCAGGCTCCGCAAATTCGACCGTGCATCGTGCGTCGGCTGCCG
>JAICUM010000635.1 GCA_025935855.1 Pirellulales bacterium
CGCCGTGGCCCAAACCCTACAAGCAGCTTCAGGCATGCCCGCAGCGTGGCGAAGCCGATGCCGGCCGGCACTGTTAGTAGCCAGCATTTCAACTGATTAGCGAGAAGACGCTCGAAATCTAGAGGATCGCCGATTGCCAGCGCTAGGGATCGAGCCACCATCAAAGTGTGCTCGGTGTCGTCGCTGCACATTCCTCGTCCGAAGAGCAATTCAGGCGCTACATTGTCCCCGTAGAGCGTTCGAGCTCGGAGTGGCGTCAGCCCTTCTCGCCGCAATCCAGACGCATCGCCCACAGCAGTGCCGAGCAGGCATCCCAGGATATGCGGATAGAGATTCACGTCAGATCTCGAAATTAAAACCCTGTTTCATCAGCCGGTCATAGGTTCGTTTGTCGAAGCGGTAAAGTTTCGCCGCCCGGTGAGCGACGTCTTTTTCGATTTCGTTGGTTTCCTTGACGATTTCCATCGCCAACACCTTTTTGCGAAAATTTCGCTTGTCGAGCTCCCGGTCGAGGATCACCTCATACAGGCGCTGAAGCTGCCGGAGCGTGAAGCGGTCGGGCAGCAGCTCGAAGCCGATCGGTTGGTAGCGCACCTTTCCGCGCAGCCGCGCGTGGGCGGCGTCGAGGATTTGCTGATGGTCGAACGCCAGCTTGGGAAGGTCGCTCACCGGAAACCACGCGGCGTTGCGGGCGTCGGTGCTCGCCTGCACATCGTGTCCTTCGAGGTTTACCAGCGCGTAGTAAGCGACGGTCACCACCCGCTCGCGCGGATCGCGCTCGACGGCGCCGAACGTATAGAGCTGCTCCAGGTAGATGTCCTTCAGCCCTGTTTCTTCGACCAGTTCGCGGCGGGCCGCCTCCTCAAGCGTCTCCTCGACGTGCACAAAGCCGCCGGGGAGCGCCCACTCGCCCTCGAACGGCGGCAGATCGCGCTGGATCAGCATGACTTGAAGATCGTCTTCATCGAGCCCGAAGACGACGATGTCCACCGTCAGCGCCGGTCGAGCGAACTGATAGGTATGCGGCATCGAAACGACCTCAACGGCTTCACGTTCCTTAGTGTGTGTTCGACACCAATATGGTGTTGTTGTTACACTAAGTCAATGGGCCGGGCAGGTTTTTTCGAGATTTCCTGACCGGGCCAATGCGTAGCGGTCGCGGCGAGCAAGAAACGCGGCGATCACTGCAACTCCGCCAACTCACGGCGAAAGCCGCCGGAGAGGATCGGGAAGCGGCACCAGGTCTTGGGATCAAGGTTCTTGTCGTCCAGGTGGAATGATGGCGCGTACCGTTCACGCTTCCATTGATTGCGGCTCCATAGCTCGAAGAAGCGGCGGACCCAGGCGGCCAACTGCTCGGGCGAGTAGTGCTTGAACTGCACGCTGACCGCGGAAAGCACCTCGGCGGGCGAGCGCTTCTCGCCGATCGCGTGATCCTCGATCGCGTCCAGCAGATCGTATGGCATCAGATCGGCCTCATCCGTCTGCTGGGCTTCCCGCGGCCGTAGCTCAGCGGTCGGTTGCTGGTTGTTCACCGCGCTCAGCTCGGGAATCGGACCGAGCCCCACTGGCCCGTCGGTTTGCAGCCACCGCAGCCACTGGCGCAGAAACGCCTTATCAATGCCCGCAATCGGGCTGAGCCCGCCGCAGGTGTCGCCGTCCATCGTCGCGTAGCCGACGGCCGCTTCGCTGCGGTTGCTTGTCGCGAGCAAGAGGGCGTTGTTGACGTTGGCCAGCATCCACACCGACGGCCCTCGCGAGCGGGCCTGAATGTTTTGCAAGGTGACGTCGTCCGATTCCCACGTGAGGCGGCGGCCCAGCACGGCCTCCGTCTTCCGAATGTAGCTGTCGCAAACATCGTCCACGTCCAGC
Source organism: Pirellulales bacterium (assembly GCA_025935855.1). Classification (GTDB taxonomy): domain Bacteria; phylum Planctomycetota; class Planctomycetia; order Pirellulales; family Lacipirellulaceae; genus Lacipirellula. The sequence goes on from JAICUM010000635.1 coordinate 1,873, forward strand.
TCGACGTGCGTCGCAGGCAGCGCCTGGGCCACCGCGCGGGCCGCTTCGCGCGTTATCGCCGAACTGTTCCGAGTCGCCTGATAAACCGTGGTGAGCGTGCGGCGTATGAGATCCTCCGGAAGATTAATGCCACCCCGCGCGTCGTGCTGTCCGGCGCCATCCTGACCGAACGCGCTGGCAACGGCGTCCAGCCCAAGCTCGTGTGCGGCCCGTTGAACCATCAATGCCGCCAGGCAAGCGACGGCCGCCGAGTCGGCGCCGCCACTGAGCGAAACGACAAACCCGCGCGAACGACTCTTGCGTGCATAGTCGTAGAGGCCGAGCGTCACCGCCCGCGTGAATTCTTCCTCTTTCACATGGGCGGAGTGCTCCCACTGCTCGACGTCGCCAGCCGAAAAATCCGGCGCCGCTCTGGGCAGCTCGAGATCGATTCGCACGAGACGATCGTCGTTCACCATGACCTGGGGTTCGTAACTCGCCGACTGAGCGCGTCGCATCCGCGTAGCGTCCACATCGACGGTCGCCGCGGTGACGGCAACCGGAGCAAAGCCCAGTCGTGGGCCGCAGGCCACCGTCTCGCCGCCGTTGGCAATGAGCGTCTGACCGTCGTAAACGACGCGGCCCGCTTCGTTGCCTACCAGGTTGCTGTAAACGTACGTCACCGCGAGGCTGCGCGAGGCTTCCTCGACGAGCCGCCGGCGTGTCACCGCTTTGCCAAACGCAAAGTGACTCGCGCTGGGGTTCAACAGCACATCGGCCGCGAGTTTCGCGTGGTCGAGGCCGGGACGGTTTGCGACCCAAGCGTCTTCGCAGATCTCGAAGCCTATC
>JAICUM010000556.1 GCA_025935855.1 Pirellulales bacterium
CTGGCGCTGGCCGGCCTGCCGGCCCTGCTGTTGCCATTCCCGAACGCGACGGACAATCATCAACACGCCAACGCGCACATCTTTTCCGCCGCCGGCGCCGCCCGGCTTATCGACGAGCGCGAACATGCCGGCTCGCTCGACGCGGCCATCGCCCGCTCGCTCGAACCGCTCCTTCTCGACAGCCATCAGCGCGATGAAGCGAGCCGCCAAATGCACAAGCTCGCGCGGCCGCAGGCGGCTTCGCAAATCGCCGCGTCGATCGCCGACCAACTCTGCGGCGGCGTGATGGGCCTGTTGGCGGCATGAGCGCGCTGAAGCATTTCCATCAGCCATAAGATTACGATTCCGTTGGGCGCTGCGCGTGCGCGAGACCGCACTGCGCAGAGCCGTGCAAAACGTAAGCGGCTGTCGCCAAAAGAATTAACAAGCCTGCTGTCCGATTTGGAAAATTGCAGACGCTCGTTAGAATGACCTTACGGCCCGCCTGCAACCTCTAGGCAGAGCTTCTCCTTCCGGACGCAGGCAGCAGGGTCCAGGGCAAGAATTGGCATCCGGCGACAGGACTTTTGGCTGACCTATGAGCAAGCGCTTACCGCAACAGGCCGTTTCGCGTCTCAGCTCCAAAACGGATTTCCGTCCTACCCGGAGTCACAAAATGAAAGCATGCCCGCGATGCGCGAAGCAAGCATTTACCTTGGTCGAACTGCTTGTGGTCATCGCGATCATCGGCGTGCTCGTGGCTCTCTTGCTCCCGGCGGTTCAGGCCGCGCGTGAAGCCGCCCGCCGGAACCAGTGCCTGAGCAACCTGAAGCAAGTCGGCTTGGGGCTGCTCAACTACGAATCCTCCAGAGGTTCGTTCCCGATGGCGTTTGAGTATGGATCAGGCGTCAACCCGTCGCAGCCGGCGACGGCAGGACCGAATTGGGTGATTCGGATGCTACCGTTTGCCGAGCAGCAAGCCACGTACAATCAATTCAATTTTAAACTGCCGATCTCCGACCCGACCAATCAGCAGACGCGCTCAACTCCGCTGGCCTTCTTTTCTTGTCCATCTGACAGCTACCGAATTCAGTCGCTCGAGATTCCTGCGGCGCGAACAGGCATCTCTGGAACCTGGGCGCGCGGGAATTACGCAGCCAATGGCGGCAATGGTCCCATGGGCACGTTCACAGGCCGTACTGATTGGATCAGCGGGCCTGACTCGCCTGGCTGGCAAGATCCGATGCGTCGCGGCACGATCGGGCCAAACGTCTCCGTGCGTTTGAAAGAAATCACCGACGGAACGTCCAACTCCATTCTTGTTGGCGAGATTCGCGCCGGCGTTACGCCGACCGATCGTCGCGGCGTTTGGGCGCTTGGTCAGGCCGCGGCCAGTATGCTCATGTGGTATGGTACCTCCGGCGACGATGACGGCCCTAATGTTTGCACCGGACCGGCGGACGACGTCGGCGGCCTGTCGCCGTCGGACGATCCGCTGTTGCTTCAGGAATGCATGCCGGCCGCCAGTCAATACCAAGATAGCGACCAGGCAACCGTCCGCAGTATGCATCCAGGGGGCGCTTGCTTGGGCTTGGCCGACGGTAGCTCGCACTTTATCTCTGACAGCGTACAAACCAACGGCCAAATGGTTCCCACAACCGCTGGTTGGCCGGCGAACACTCCGATGTCGGTCTGGGATAAGCTGATTGCCAGCGCCGACGACCAAGTGATTGGCGAATCGCCATTCTGAGCTCCTTCAAATTCTGTTTTCCGTCGCCTGCGGACTCGCAAATGTCTCGCTACGTCTTCATCCTATTCACACTGCTACTTGCCGGCTGTGGAAGCAGTAGCGATATGATCCAGGTGACCGGCACGGTAAAAAACGCCGACGGTTCGCCGCTCCCATTCGAATCCGGCTCGATCGTCTTTACGGGCACTGATGGCAAGAACCACGCCAGCGGTTCCGTGCAGTCGGACGGCTCCTTCACAATGGTCACCAAGAAACCCGGCGACGGCGTAAAGCCGGGCCACTACAAGGTGACCCTTGGGCTTTGGAAGAATTATCACGATCTCATCCCCGCGGTGCCAAAGCGCTACATGGAGCCGACCACCACGCCGCTGGAAGCGACAGTCGACGCGGATCACAAGCACTTCGACTTCACCGTCGAAAAGTGACGGCGATTGCCAATCAGCCGCACGCGTAGCGTCGCGCGACTCCGCCCGCAACCGCCGCCAACACGCCCGCAATAGCCGGCGGCTCACCTGCCGCCGGGAAGAGCGGCGTTGGCCCGCGGCTCCGTCACCCGGCGCGTGGCCCACCGGCTATTTTTTTCTTCGTTCGCGTTGCGGGCGGCGGAGCGCTGCCGTTATGCTTCGTGGCAGCGGGGCGATTGTTTGGTTATAATCGCGCCCCGGCGGCTCGCCCTCGCCGCTTGTCTTCCCTTGTCCGCTTGTCGCTTAGAAAATGGAGGCCTTGATGCGTGAGGCTTGCATCGCCCGGTCGGCCGTGCGTCCGACGCCGCAACGTTCGGCGCGCGTCGCGCCCGCGTTTACCCTCGTCGAATTGCTCGTGGTGATCGCCATCATCGGCGTGTTGGTCGCCTTGCTCCTGCCGGCCGTGCAGGCCGCGCGGGAAGCGGCGCGGCGAAACCAGTGCCTCAGCAACCTGCGGCAGTTGAGTTTGGGCCTGATCAACTACGAGTCGGCCAACGGCCGTTTTCCCTCGGCGTTCGAATGCCGAAAAGACGATAATGTGGCGGCGCCATTGCAAATTGGGACGAATTGGGTCATTCGCATTCTGCCATATATCGAGCAACAAGGCCTGTTCAATCGGATCGATACGAGTGTAACTGTCACTGGCAAAAAGGACCCGCTGATTTCTAGTCCGAGGAATGCGGCCTTCCGCGCGACGCCACTCGTCACCATGCTCTGTCCCACAGACAGCTTTAACCAAACGCCAGCGACGTGGGCCACCTCTTGGGCGCGTGGGAACTACGCTGCCAACGGCGGCAACGGACCGATGGGCAAGTACGACGGGCGCTCGGACTGGATCAACGGCCCCGATTCCCCCGGCTGGCTAGATCCAATGCGCCGTGGAACGATCGGGCCCAACGTTTCGGTCAGGCTCAAGGAAATCACCGATGGGACGTCTATCACCATGTTGTTGGGAGAGCTTCGCGCCGGGATCCATGAACGCGATCGCCGCGGCGTCTGGGCTCTTGGCCTAGCCTCGGCCAGCATGCTCATCTGGTTCGGGAGCACCGGGGACGACGACGGGCCCA
>JAICUM010000266.1 GCA_025935855.1 Pirellulales bacterium
ATCCCTAAGGCGCGCAAGGCCTTCACGCCGCCGACGCCGAGCACCAGCTCCTGGCGAATGCGGGTGCGCAAGTCGCCGCCGTACAGTCGCGACGTTAGCTCGCGATCTTCGGGGCTATTGCCTTCGACGTCACAGTCCAAGAGGTACAGGTGGATGCGGCCGACGTGCATTAGCCACACTTTGGCGAGCAGCCGGCCGTGCATCGTTTCGATTTCGACGGTGATGGGCCGGCCCTTGGGATCGCGGGCAGGCTCCATCGGCAGATTCTCGGTTTTCGTATCGAGATACTCTTCGTGCTGCCAGCCTTCGTCGTTCAGATGCTGCTTGAAATATCCTTGATCGTAGTACAGGCCAATGGCCACGAGCGGTACGCCCAGGCCGCTGGCGCTTTTGATGTGATCGCCGGAGAGAACGCCCAGGCCGCCGCTGTAAATCGGAACGGATTCGTGGATGCCAAACTCGGCGGAGAAATACGCGACCGGCATGGCGCCGAGGACACCGGCCTCGCGGGCGCCCCAGGTGGTGCGAGAGTTGCCAAGATAGTCCTTGAGCCGGCGATGCGCCTGATTGATGCGCGTGTAAAGGACCATTTCCGACGCGCGTTCGGCCACTTGCTCCGGCGTCATTTCGGCGAGCAGCATGATCGGGTTGTGGTCGATCTGCCGCCAGCGGACGGGGTCCAGGTCGCGGAACAGGTTCACCACTTCCGGATGCCAGCTCCACCACAGATTGCGGGCCAGCGCCATACACTTGTCGTACAGGGCCTGAGCGGTGGTTTCCGTCCAGTTCGGCCGCGAGATATTGGCCGCGGGAGCGGGAATTTCGGTCTGACTCATGGTGGCGATTCCTTCGTGCCTGAACTCCGCGCGCAGTGGAAGCGTGCGCGCTGGCTGCCGCTGCCAGCAAAGCCCGGATTATATACCGCGGCCGGCGAATCACGCGACGGGAGAATGCGGCCCTATTTAGGTGCTATATCCATCGGTCGCTCGGTCAATCGCCCAAATAATCGACGTAGCCGCGCAGCGGCGAAATTGATCGAGAGTGTCGCCGCTGCGCGGCTTAAGACCTTGTACCGGCCGTCCTTTCCGTGGGCTGACGCCCACGGCTAGGCGCTGTCGCCGCTCCGCGGCTTGCTAACGTCGCGCCACCGCTCACAAATTGGCCAAGGGCCCAGTGCTGTCGCCGATGGCGTCGATCTTAACGCCGGCTTTGTGCAGCATTGCGAGGTAGAGGTTCATCAGCGGCGTGTCCTTCGGATGGAGCAGGTGCCGGCCGCCTTGGATGCCGACCGCCGTGCCGCCCGCGAGGAGCACCGGCAGGTTGTTGTGGTTGTGCGCATTGCCGTCGCCGATGCCGCCGCCGTAGACCACCATCGTGTGGTCGAGCAGCGTCCCTTCGCCCTGCGGAATCGCGTCGAGTCGTTCCAGGAAATACGCCAGTTGCTCGACGTGGTAGCGGTTGATCTTGGCGATCTTCGCTTGCTTCGCGGGATCGTTGTCGTGGTGCGACAGCGGGTGGTGGCCGTCCTTAATGTCGATCTCGCGATAGGGGCGGGTGCTGCCTTCGTTGGCGAACATCCAGGAAGCGACGCGGGTCGTGTCGCTCTGCATCGCCAGGACCAGCAAGTCGGCCATGAGCGCCGCGTGCTTGCCGAAATCCTTCGGGACCCCTTTCGGCCGGACGAGATTGTCACCGACCAACAATCGATCGCCGGCGCTGTCCATTCGCTTTTCAATTTCACGCACGCCGGCAAGGTACTCATCGAGCTTTTGTTTGTCGTCCTTGCCGAGTTGCCGGCGCAGGCTGCGGGCGTCTTGCTGGACGAGATCGAGAATGCTTTTGCGCTCCAAGTCGCGCTTGGCGCGGGATTGGGTTTGCTCCTCGCGATCAGCGCCGCCGAACAGGCGGTCGAAAAGCTGCCGCGGGTTGACTTCCTTGCCGGCGGGCTCGGTGGCCGAGCGCCAGGAAATGTTGTTCGAATACGCGCAGCTATAGCCGCTGTCGCAACTACCAGCGAGCTTGCCGTCTTCGCAACCGACTTCGAGTGAGGCGAAGCGCGTTTCGCGGCCGATGTGCTGAGCCGCGAGCTGATCGACCGAGATGCCGGCTTGAATGCCCTTGCCGTCAGTTTTCTTAGGATGGACGCCGGTAAGGAACGTGGCCGCGGAGCGGGCATGGTCGCCGGCGCCGTCGCCATGCGCCCAGCCGGTGTCCTGGGCGAGGCCGCTGAGCACAGTGACTTTGTCGCGAAGCTTGGCCAGCGGTTCGAGCGTCGTCGGTAGCTTCGTAATGGCTCCTTCCATCTCAGGCGTCCAGGCCGGCATGTGGGCGCCGTTGGGAATGAACAGGAAGGCCATCCGCAGCGGGGGCGCGGCGGGCGGCGACGCGGCGGCCCACAGCGAGCGCGGCAGCGCGCTTTCCAAGAAGGGCAAAGCCACCGACGCGCCGAGACCGCGAAGGAAGGTACGTCGCTCGAACTGAGGCGTGGTTTTCATGGCGATGCGAACCTCACTCCTCGTGACGTTTTAAGAACGGCGTACTTTTGACGATGGCGTGTACCATGCCCGCGAACGTGTCGCCGTGCGTTTGGGCGCCGGCGACGATTTCATTCACGGCACAGTCATCGCTTGGCTCCAGTCCACGGCCCAAAGCGTACGTCAGCAGCTTCTCGGCGATGCAGCGGCGAATTTTGGGAAAGTCCGCGAGCAGCAAGTCGCGCAAGCCTTCAGGGCCGTCGATGTGCCGGCCGTCAGGAAGCTGACCCGCTGTATTGATTTTATCGGCCCCCTCCTTGTCCCGCCAACGTCCCACCGCGTCGAAGTTCTCCAGGGCCAGCCCGAGCGGGTCCATACGATTGTGACAAACGGCGCAGGACGGATTGGCACGATGGACTTCCAGACGTTCCCGGAGCGACTTGCCTTCGAGTTTCCCCTCAGCTGGGGGCAAATTGGTAACGCCGGGCGGCGGGGGGGCCGGCGGGTCGTCCAGGAGGTGGTCGAGGACCCATTTGCCGCGCAGGACGGGCGAAGTGCGATCGTCATACGCCGTCACCGAGAGCACCGCCGCGTGGCCGAGGAGGCCGATGCGGCGTTCCTTGGGCAGCTGCACGCGAACGAACTCATCCCCCTTCGGCTCGCTCAGGCCGTAATGTTCGGCCAGGCGGCCGTTCACGAAGCTGTAATCGGCCGACACGAGCGTCGTCAGTGGCCGATTATTGCGCACGATGTCCTGCAACAGGCGATAAGTTTCTTCCCGGAACGCGGTGCGAAGCTGGCCGTCGAACTGCGGGAAGAGATGATTGTCGCGCTGCATGTTTTCGAGGCGGCGGGTTTCGAGCCACTGCTCGCCGAAGTTGCGGACGAACTGGTCGCTCTTGGCATCGGCGAGCATGCGATCCACTTGCGCGTCGAGTTGTTCGGCAAGCTGGCCGTCGCGGGCAAGTTTGAGCAGCACCTCATCGGGCATGGAACTCCAGAGAAAATAGCTGAGCCGAGAGGCCAGCTCATACTCGTTGAGATTGCGGACGCCGTTCGTGCGTTCGGAATTCGTCTCGCCGCGGAAAAGAAACTCAGGCGACACTAGCGCGGCTTGCAATACCAGCTGCATCGTGCGCTCGTACGAATCGCCGCGGCCATGGCTCGCGGCGGCGAGCCGGGACAGCCGCTCGACCTCAAGCGTGGTCGGTGGCCGACGATAAGCGCGGGCGAGGAAATTCTCGATCACCTCCCGTAGCGGCGTGCGCCATTTGCTGCCCGAATACCACTCCTCAGGCGACGGCCGCCACGTGAGCAGCCGGCGGTGGCAATCCGGCAAATGATCATCGTCTAGCTCCGTGACCGGACCGACGATGGTAATGGACATGACATACAGATTGCGGTCCGTGCGTTCGGGATCTTTTGACCAGGGCTCCCATGCGTCGTTCAGAAAATCGATGCCGATTTCCAAGTCGCCGGCTTCCGCATTAAAGCTGGCGACGTACGTTTGCGGATCGTGCTGCTCCGCTTCGACGTCGGCGGTGCGGAGCTCCTTCTCGCCGGCGAGCAGCCTCATCTTGACCGGTTCGTCGCCGGCCTGGGTGGCGAAGGCGCGAACGCGGGCGATATAGCGGCCCGGTTTTTCGATTTTGACGTCCGCCCAAACGCGGCCGTTGGTCAGCAACGCTCGAACGCCTTTGCCCGCCGCGTCCCCTCCGCGAAGCTTGCCCCAGGTGAAGACTTGCGCCGGTTCCAGAAGGTTCTCCGGCGTGACGATGGCTTGCACGGAAATGGCCTCCGCGGCTTGCAGGTATTTCTCCAGCAGTACCGGCGGCAACGAGAGGACGTCGCCGTTGTTGTCGAATCCGAACCCCAGCTCGTCCCGCGGTAGAACGCTGGCGGCCTTGAACTCGACGCCCAAAAGATCGCGGATCGTATTCTGATACTCCGTGCGGTTGAGCCGATGCAGCGTCACCCGGCCAGGATCTTGCGGCAGCGAGCAGTCGGGGTCCGCAAGTTCCGCTTCGAGCCAGGCGACGACTTCAGCCCGTTTGGCATCGTCCGGTTGATCACCCTCTTCCGGCGGCATCTCCTTTTTCTCGAGCCGCTCCAGAACGTGCGTCCACTCATGGCGATGATGCGGCACGCTTGGAGCTTTCAGCAACTGATCGAGCCGCAGGCCGGCCTCGGGGTTGTCGCCGCTGTGGCAATCGCTGCAGTAGGTTTCGACGAAGGGCTTGAGGGCGACGTCCATCGTCGGGCGCGGCGCCAGGTCGGCGGCGGTCGCCAAGCCGCAAGCGGCGAAGGCAATGGCGACGCCCACGGCGGGTGATCGCCAACGGAAAGCGGCGGGTCGAGGGCGCTGGATCAAGCTCGGTATCCGCGGAGGCGGGCGGAATGGGGGCGGACGCAGGCGGGGCTTTCATTATAACCGATTTCTGTTCGCGGAACGGCGCCGAGCCGCGTGCGGAAACTTTGCCTTCGATTGCGGCAGGCCGTTATCACGCTTAGAGTTAAGCAAAACGGACCGACATAGTCACTTAAGCCCGCGTAACCGGACCATAGCGGCGTCCTTCAGCTTGAGGCGGAAAACCACGGCATGACGATTCGAGAGGCATATGGTGCGGGCCGCTTTGGCCTGTCGTTCGAGCTGTTCCCGCCTAAGACCGCCGAGGGCATGACAAGCCTTCAGCAGCATTTGGATGAGCTGGTAAAGTTCCGTCCGGGTTACATTACCTGCACCTTTGGGGCGGGCGGCTCGACGCAGGACAAAACGCTGGAGGTTATTGCCGGCGTCCGCCAGCGCTACAAGCTGCCGGTCGCGACCCATTTGACCTGCGTCGGCATGGCGCCGCCGCAGATTCGCGAGTACTTGCAGCGGGCCCTTTCCCAAGGCGTGGAAAACGTCGTCGCGCTGCGCGGCGATCCGCCCCGCGGCGAGACCGAGTTCAAGCCGGCGCCCGGCGGGTTTTCCTACGCCAACGAGTTGGTCGCCTTCATTCGCAATGAGTTTCGCTCGCTGGGCATCGCCGTCGGCGGTTATCCGGAGACGCACCAGGAGGCGCCCAGCCCCGAGGCCGATCTGGAGAATCTGAAACGAAAAGTCGACGCCGGCGCCGACGTCGTGATTACGCAGTTGTTCTACAACAACGACGACTTCTTTCGATTCCGCGACCGCTGCCGCGAGCTGGGGATCACGGCGCCGATCGTGCCTGGCCTGTTGCCGGTAACGAACCTGGCGCAAATCAAGCGCATCGCGTCCTTGTGCGGCGCGAAGCTGCCGGCGAAATTTGCCGCGGCGCTGGAAAAAGGCGCCGACGATGCTCAAGCCCAGTTTGAAACGGGCGTCAGCTTTGCCACGGAGCAAGTGCGCGGCCTGCTCGCCGCCGGCGTGCCGGGGATACACTTCTATGTGCTGAACAAATCGGAAGCAACGCGGCGAGTGCTTTCGGCGCTACCGCAGTTTCAGGCCAACTCAAACGCCGCGGCAACTCAGTAATGAGCGTTGAACCCGCCCCGGCCGACGAGGATCTAAGCGGGCGCGAGCTAGGCGACTACCGCGTGCTGCGGCGGCTTGGCTCCGGCGGCATGGCCGAGGTCTATCTGGCCGAGCAGCGGTCGCTCGGCCGCCAGGTCGCGCTCAAAGTGCTGCAGCCCTCGTTGGCTCGCGACGGCACGTACGTCGTGCGGTTCCAGCAAGAGGCGCGGGCCGCCGCGGCGCTCGTTCACGCGAACATCGTGCAGATTTACGAAGTGGGGCAGTCCGGCGGGCTCCACTTCATTGCCCAGGAATATGTCCGCGGCAAGAACCTCGCCGAAGTGCTGCGGCGAGAAACGGCGCTCAACCCGCAACTGGTGTTCGACGTGCTGCGTCAGGTGGCGGCCGCGCTTTGCAAGGCGGCCGACGCGGGCATCGTACACCGCGATCTCAAGCCGGAGAACATCCTTTTGAGCCACGCCGGCGACGTGAAGGTCGCCGACTTTGGCTTGGCTCGCATGCAAAGCGGCGATACGAAGACGCTCACGCAAGTTGGTGTCGCGATGGGCACGCCGCTGTACATGAGTCCGGAGCAAATCGAGGGGCGGCCGGTGGACGCCCGCAGCGACATCTATTCGCTGGGCATCACATGTTACCACTTGCTGGCCGGCACGCCGCCGCACACCGGCGACACGGCGCTCGCCGTGGCACTACAGCATATGAACGCGACGCCGCAGCCACTCGAGAATCTGCCATCCGATGTGCCCAGCGGCCTCGCGCGAATC
>JAICUM010000545.1 GCA_025935855.1 Pirellulales bacterium
ACGCATCTTCGCCGCCATTGCCGAAGTGAAGCCGGATCTGCTCGTGATTGGCTTTGGCGCTCCCAAGCAAGAACTCTGGACCCAGGAGCACGCGCATCGCCTCGAGGCGAAGGTCGCTCTCTGCGTCGGCGCCACGATCGACTTCCTCGCCGGCGAAAAACGCCGCGCCCCGCGCTGGATGCGCCGCGTCGGCCTCGAATGGCTGCACCGCCTGGCGAGCGAACCCGGCCGCCTCGCCAAACGCTACGCCCGCGACGCCTGGGTGTTCCCACAGCTCATCTGGCGCGACTGGCGCGGCTGCTAGGCGCATCGGCACAAGACGTGTGCCATGCCCACGGAGGTCCGCCGACGTGGGCATGAGGACCGGTTGTCTACATGCCCACGCCGACGTGGGCATGGCACGCTGAGCCCCGGGTCAAATAATAGATGGCCTGACGGGCGACGATTGCCGCCTGCTATAGTACCCCGATGCCGCGCCACGCCCTGGTCATCGCCATCGACGGACTCCGCGCCAGCGCGCTGGGCGCCTACGGCAACACCTGGCATCCCACCCCGGGGCTCGACGCGCTCGCCAGCTGCTCGCAAGTCTTCGACTGGGCCTTCACGAACAGCCCGCGGTTGGAAGACTTTTACCGCTCGGCGTGGGGCGAATCGAATCAATCGCTCCTCGCACCGCTCAAACAACGTCCCTGGCAGTCAAAGCTGCTCGCCGACGACCCTGCGGTCGCCGCGCTCGCGCAGCACGCAGGGTTCGACGACGTGGAGCAACTCGCCGTCGCTTGCGAATCGGCCGCGACATCCGTGGAGGAGACCCAGCTCGCACAATTCTTCGCCTCCGCCATCGAAAGTCTCGAAGCGTGGTCGAACGCGGCAAACGATCACCCACGATTGCTCTGGCTCCACACCCGCGGCCTACGGGGACCGTGGGACGCTCCTTTGGAACTCCGCGAACAATTACTCGACGAAGACGACCCGCCGGCGCCAACGTTCGTCACGCCGCCAACATCCGTGGCCACAATCGATCACGACGAGCTGCTGTTGTACCGAGCCGCTTATGCGGCCCAAATCATGGTGCTCGATGAATGCCTCGCCGCGCTGCTGACGGCCTTTGAGAATTCACCGGTCGCCGAGGACACGGCCGTCGTCCTCGTCGGAGCCCGCGGCTACGCCCTCGGCGAGCACGGCCAAGTCGGCGGCGACGTCCACTCACTGTACGACGAACTACTCCACATTCCGCTGCTCGTTCACAGCCCCGGCGACGAAGCCCCGCCGCCGCGCTCTGCCGAATTAATGCAGCCCGCCGACCTTCAGTTACTGCTCCTCAACTGGTTCAATCCTTCGACGGTGGCGGAATCGACGAAGCCGCCACGTCAATTCGTGATCGCCTCGAACGAGAGCGGCGAGCGGATGATCCGCACTCCAGCCTGGATGCTCCGCCAATTGCCGCCGCCTATTTCCGAACCGGACGAACAACCGCCGAGGCCCACGGTCGAGCTCTACGCCAAGCCCGACGACCGCTGGGAAGCCAACGAAATCGCCGACCGCTGCCCCGATGTCACCGAACGCCTGCTAGCAGCGCTCGACGCAGCGAGCACGGCCAACAAACCGACTACGGAAATGCCGCCGCTCGACGACGATCTCGTCTGCTCCGCGCGCTGAGTGCTAATCGCGTCGTGGGCCACTCTCTTCAACGCTCAGAATCCCAGATGAACGCGTGCCATGCCCACGGAGGTCCGCCGACGTGGGCAGTGCTGGCATGTTATTCCATGCTCACGCGGATGTGGGCATGGCAAGTGAGTCGGATCCGCATTCTGAAGCTAAGTAACTGCCCTAGCTGCCCAGCGCGCCCCTTTCTAGAATCCCCGCCTATTTTCGCGCCGCTACCACGCCACGGCGGAGTGCCGGCGCACGTCGCAATTCTGCGCGCTTTCACCACCACCCATGCTCATATTCGGACAAAACCGTCCGATAATCCGCGTTCGCGCCCCCGTGCGCCTCACGGCCGTCCTCGCGATCTTCCTCGCGTGTACGGCCTTCGCCGCGGCGCGCGCAAACGCTGCCGAGCTAAACGTCCGCCTGCGTTTCGCCTGGGGCAGCGGCGGTCAGTCGCCGCTCAAGTGGACCGGCAAAATCAGCGCCGCGGGCGCCAGGCTCGCCGACCTCCAGCCGCTCGGCGTCGAAGCCGACGAAGCGGCCGCCCTCCGCCTGGACGGCGAACAAATCCTCATCACGCCACTGGTCCGCCGCGCGTTCGACGGCTGCGACGTGACCATTCGCGCCGACGAAACCACGCCTGTCAAAATCGAGCTGCAAGGCTCCGCCTCCTCGCCGCCCAAGACCATCGAAGCGCCGCTTTCACAGCTGGCCGGCTCCCAATTCCGCAGCCCGCTTGATGACTTCGGCGGCTACCTGCTCGTCAACCGCGCCCCCGGCGACATCCTCCGCGTTCGCTTCGATCGTCAGCACCTCGTCTTCCAGCCGGGCGAGCCGTTCGAGCTGAAACTCGCCGTCGATCTGAAAGCCGAAGCGGCCAAAGGTCCGATCACGATCGATGCCCGCCTCCTCCCCGCGGAGGGCGACGCCCACCTCTGGCAAATCTCCAAGCCGTACGACGCCAATTCCGCGGAACCGATCCCGCTACAGCTGAACGTCCCCACGGCGGAAGGCGCCTACCGCCTGAGGCTCGCCGCCCACCACCCCGACGGCTTTGCCGGCCGGCTGGTCCCCTGGGAAAAATCGGCGCCCATCGCCACGCGCGACGTCGATCTGGTGGTGGTCGATCCCAAGCACCGTCTGCCGCGACTCACGAACAATTGGGAGCTGGTCTCCACGATCGATCCCGCGACCACGTCCTGGTGGCAACGCTTGCCGCAATGGTCGGCCCTCGACAAGCTGCCCGCGTTCAGCACGCCGCGGCCGCTGGGAAACGTCAAACCCCTCACGCCGCCAAACACGCGATTAAGCCTGGTCGAACTGCCGCTCGTCTCGACCATTCCCGACGAGCCCAGTTGGCAGGCCTACTTGCTGCCCATCCGCCGCACCGGCGAACCGTATGCCGTCGAGATCGAGCTGCCGCGCGGCGTCGCCCAGCACGCCGCCGTCAGCATCATCGAACCCGACGCCGCCGGCCGCGTCCTCAGCTTCGGCCGCGACGCTGGCTTCTACACCGGCGAGCGTTTCGACTCGCTAATCTCGGCGGACGAGGCAGGCAGGATCACGCAGCGCCTCGTATTCTGGCCGCGCACGCGCCTTCCTGCCTTGCTCATCGCGAACCACTCCGCGAACAACCCGGTTCAATACGGCAAAATCCGCCTCCTGCGCCGCGCGGTTGAAGAGCAGCCGCTAGTGGCGAC
>JAICUM010000138.1 GCA_025935855.1 Pirellulales bacterium
CAGCGGCGGCGGGCCGCTGGGAACCCATCAGTTTACCGGGGTGAGAACTCGGGTCAAGACGGGGATACGCCAAGATTCTGGAGGCGCTTCTTAGCGAACCATCTCTGTGGGCAGGAAAGAGACGGGCACTTTCAGGCTATTTCCTCGAAAAGCCGGCCCATCTACCATTGGGAGAATGCCGAGAATCATTGAGTTCTATGGAATCATCATCGAGATGTATTGGAGCGACCATCACCGCCGCACTTTCATGCCAAGTACGGCGAGCACCGTGCCCGGGATCAATCGAATCGTTTCTGCTCGCGTCGCGGAGGGCCATCGGATTGAACTAACGTTCACCGATGGCTATACGGGGCAAATTGACCTGTCGCCGGCGCTCTGGGGACCGGTGTTCGACGCGCTCAAAGACGCTGCTTACTTCTGTCAAGTGCGGGTGGAAGACGATACGATTCGATGGCCCAACGACGCGGATTTTTGCCCCGATGTACTGCGATATTGGTGTGAGGCTGGCGGCGTGCGGAGCTCGGATGAAACGGACAGTCATTTCGCGCGGTAGTCCGATGTGATTGCGCAATGAAAGGCGGTTCGTTGCAATCCGCGAAACGAGAAACTTGGTTCAGGCCGTCGAGAGCACTTTGGCGGACGAGCTGGTTGAGCGTGGGGATTCGTAGAGGCTTCTAGTGTCTGCGAACGGCGGTGGCCTGGACGCTAATCCTTGCCGCCGCTGGCTACGCTGGGCGCGGAGCCGGCGCCGCCGGAAAGGCCTTCTCTGATTCGCAGCCCGAATCCCAGGCCCGTTGAATCGTCCGTCGAAATATCCAAATTAATCCACCACACTGGCCTAACCGCGGCGCCGGTTGAGTATGTCGTCATTGAATGTAGGCGGGCATTTCGCGGAATCATTCCGGTGGGTGCGATTCGAGCAAGGATGTCATGGGCTCGAGCATCCTCGCGCGCCACGGTTGGTAGCTGGCGCCGGATCGCCGCGGTGACTTCGGCCGCGGTGAGCGGGGCTTGAATCCGTCCCACTGGGTCGTTTTCGGCGAGTCGATTGAACGTGGTAACGGCGTCGGCGAGCGGAATGTAACGCCAGCGAATGTGTTGCTGGTATTCAAAGGACACGATCGCGCATGCCAGGCCGACCAACAGCATGGCGAGCAGAAGTGTCCGCAGACTGAAGCGCAACGCGGGGCGGAGTGGAGCAGCGGTTTCCGATAGACCGGACATTTCATTCACGGAAGACATCGGCAACCGATAGCGAAAATCCTGGGATGAATTGTTCCAACTTCAACTCGTCCGCCACCCCGAAGCTGACTGTCTTACCGTCCGGTTCATAAGTCGTCACGACTTTCGACGTTGGTTCCACGACCCAGACGACTTCGACTCCCGCCTTGAGGTAGTGCTCAACCTTACGGCGCATGTAGGCAGCGGAATCGTTCTTGCTGCGAATCTCGACAACTAGCTGGGGAATCGTCTCAAGATATCCTTCGCGGGCAACCTTTAATGGCAATAACTTCTTGGCGATGAAGGCAACGTCGGCGCCGACGACTCGGTCCGGATTCCGCCAGAGAACAATGCCGATTTCGGTTCGGACCTTTCCATGGCCTTTTCGCTCGCCTTGAATCATTAGCTCCGTGGCGATCAACGACTGCGCTGCGCCATGCACGTCGCCTGGAGGAGCCATAAGCAAAACCAATCTCCCATTGTCGAGTTCGTAGTCAATCGGCCAGCCAGAAGGAAGCTCGGAAGGAAAGGCTTCAAGATCGGCGGCGGTCAACAATTTATCCGTTGGTTGAACGAATAGTTCCAAGCTCTGCGGTGAAATGGGATCAACGATTGACATTTCTTGGCACTATTTGCAGAGTGTGCTGCACGACGCGAAGTCGATCGCTGCGAGAATGCTCTCAATCGTCAGGCGCGGATGGGCGTCGAGCAGTTGATCAATCGTCTCGCCCGCGGCAAGCTTTTCGTAAATCAACTCGACGGTGATTCGCGTACCGGCGATGACCGGTTTGCCCATCATGACATCGGGGTTGGACACAATAGTCGCTTTAGCCATTGTGATGCTTTCGCAAAAACAAAAGGGCTCGCTTTTCTGATTATCCGGTCGGCGTGAAGCGACGGCTATAGCAACAGGAAATGAAAACGGGGGGGCTTTCGCCCCCCGTTTTTACCTGAGTTCTGATGCACCCGGCCAGTCGCCCTAGGCGACTCGCTGTGGCGAGATGGCCAGGCTATTTAGTCCTCGTCGGAGCCGGCGCCGGTGTCGCCGCCGAGCAGGGCGTCCAGGCCGGTGGGAGCCGGGCGGGATTGCTCAGGGCGCTGGCCGTTGCCGTCGCTGGCCGGGGCGGCCGAGGAGCCGTCGCCGCTTGGGCCGGCGCCTCGCACGGCTGATTCCAGCAGCGGGAAGGCGCGCTCCAGCACGCGTTCCTTTTCGGCCGCGAGGGCCTCCAAGGCGCTGGGCTGGATGCGGACTTCCGATTCCTGGATCGTCTTGAAGCCGGTGCCGGCGGGGATCAGGTGGCCAAGGATGACGTTCTCCTTGAGGCCGACCAGGTAGTCGGTGCGGCCGGCGAGGGCCGCCTCGGTGAGGACCTTGGTCGTTTCCTGGAAGCTCGCGGCAGAGATGAAGCTCGAAGACTGCACGGACGCCTTGGTAATGCCGAGGAGCTGCGTGCTGGCGGTGGCCATCTTCGGGCGGGAGCCCTTGGCGACATCGCCGCCGAGCGATTCGATCGTGGCGTTGGACTGCTCCAGCACGTCCTTCGGCACGATCGCGCCTTCGGCGAATTCGCTGTCGCCCTTGTGGGTGATTTTCACCGCCTTGGTGAGGGCTTCGTTCGCGCTGCGGAAGTCGAACTTGTCCATCACGGCGCCGGGCAAGAGATCGGTGTCGCCGGGCGACTCGATCTTCACCTTGCGGAGCATCTGGCTGACGATGATCTCGATGTGCTTGTCGTTGATCTCGACGCGCTGGCTGCGATAGACATTCTGGATTTCGCGGGTGAGATACTGCTGCACGGCCTCTTCGCCGGAGATGCGAAGGATATCGTGCGGGACGAGCGGGCCGTCCACCAGGGCCTCGCCGGCGCGAACGATGTCGCCGGCGTGGACGCGAAGGTGCTTCGAGTGGGAAACGAGGTGCTCGCGCTCGATGCCGGTTTCGCTCTTCACGATGATCGAGCGTTTGCCGCGCTTCTTCTCGCCCAGGAGCTCGACCTGGCCGTCGATTTCGGCGATGACGGCGGGGTCCTTCGGCTTGCGGGCTTCGAAGATTTCGGTGACGCGCGGCAGACCGCCGGTGATGTCCTGCGTGCCGGAGGCCTCGCGGGGAGTCTTGGCCACGAGGGTGCCCGGGGTGATGACCTGGCCTTCCTCGACTTCGAGGTGAGCCCGCTCGGGCATGTAGTAGAAGTCGAGAATTTTGCCGTCCGCGGGATCTTCGACGACGATCTGCGGGTGCATGTCGCCCTTGTGCTCCATGATCACGAAGCGGAGCTTGCCGCTGGGGTCCTTCTCGCCGCGCATCGTTTCGCCTTCGACGAGATCCTCGAAGCGGATCTTGCCGCCGGTTTCGGCGAGAATCGGGATGCTGTGCGGGTCCCACTCGCAGATGGTTTGGCCCGCCTTGACGACTTCGTCCTCGGCCACTTTGAGGACGGCGCCGGTGGGGACTTCGTACTTCTCGACCTCGCGGCCCTTGTCGTCCACCAGCGCGATTTCGCCATTGCGGGAAAGGACGACCTGCTGGCCGGCGTCGTTGGTGACGACCTTCAGCCGGGCGGTCTTGGCGATGCCGCCCTTCTTGGCCTTGATGTCGCTCTCTTCGACAGAGTGCTGGCCGGTGCCGCCGATGTGGAACGTCCGCATGGTGAGCTGGGTGCCCGGCTCGCCGATACTCTGGGCGGCAATGATGCCAACGGCCATGCCTTCCTCGACCATCGAGCCAGTCGAGAGGTCCATGCCGTAGCAGCGGCGGCAGACGCCCAGGGCCGCATCGCACGTCATCGGGCTGCGGACCTGGATTTTCTCCAGACCCATCTGCTCGATCTTGCGGCCGATCTCGCCGGTGATCAGCTCATTCTCGTGGACGATCACCTCGTCGGTAATCGGGTTGACGATGTTCGCGCGGCTGACGCGGCCCTTGATCGAGTCGACCAGGTTCACTTCAACCTTTTCGCCGCGGTAAATGATCCCCTTGGTAATGCCCTGGGTGGTGCCGCAGTCTTCCATCGTGATGACGACGTTCTGGGCGACGTCGGCCAGCTTGCGGGTGAGGTACCCGGAGTCGGCCGTCTTGAGGGCGGTGTCGGCCAGGCCCTTGCGGGCGCCGTGCGTGGAGGAGAAGTACTCCAGCACGCTCAGCCCCTCGCGGAAGTTGGCCTTGATGGGGGTCTCGATGATCTTGCCGGACGGCTTGGCCATGAGGCCGCGCATACCGCCGAGCTGCCGCATCTGCTCGATGCCGCCGCGGGCGCCGGAGTGGGCCATGAGGAAGATCGGGTTGACGTAGCCGCCCGTGCGGAAGTCGCTTTCGAGGCGCGACATCATCTCGGCGGTGATTTGCTCGCGGGCGTGGGTCCACGCGTCGAGCACGGAGTTGTACCGCTCCAGCTCGGTGATGACGCCGCGCTGGAACAGCTTGTTGAACTTCATGACCGCCTTGTCGGCTTCGCCGATGATGCGGCCCTTTGTCTCGGGGGTGATCAGGTCGTCGGTGGCGAAGGAGAGGCCGCTGAGGGTGCTCTGGCGGAAACCGAGCTGGTTCATGTCGTCCAGCAGCTCGATCGTCTGGCGGCGGCCGAGGATTTCGTAGCAGTCGCTGATGACACGCGCGAGTTCGCTGGACCGCAGCGGCACGTTGTAGAAGGGCATGCCCTTCGGGAGGATCGTGTTGAAGATCACGCGGCCGACGGTGGTGTCCACGCGCTTGCCGAAGCCGGTCTTCTTATCGAAGTCGTCGCGCATGCAGCGGTCCTTCGGCAGGCGAACCTTGATGCGGGCGTGCGTGCCGACCTTGCCGGCGGCGTACGCGGTTTGCACCTCGTTGACCGAGGAGAAGATCATGCCGTCGCCCTTGGCTTCGGGGACGCCCATCGTCAGGTAGTAGCACCCCATGACGATGTCCTGCGAGGGGCTGATAATCGGGGCGCCGTTCGAGGGGCTGAAGATGTTGTGGGTGGACATCATCAGCGTGTGGGCCTCGACCTGGGCCTCGATCGACAGCGGCAAGTGGACGGCCATCTGGTCGCCGTCGAAGTCGGCGTTGAAGCCCTTGCACACCAGCGGGTGGAGCTGGATGGCGTTGCCTTCGACCAGCACCGGCTCGAACGCCTGAATGCCCATGCGGTGCAGCGTGGGAGCGCGATTGAGGAGCACCGGGTGATTGCGGATCACTTCTTCGAGGATATCCCAGACCTCGTCGTCCTTGCGCTCCAGCATCTTCTTGGCCGACTTGATGGTATCGGCGTGGCCGAGCTCCTTCAGGCGGCGGATGATGAACGGCTGGTAGAGTTCCAGGGCGATCTTCTTCGGCAGGCCGCACTGGTGGAGCTTGAGCCGCGGACCGACGACGATCACCGAGCGGGCCGAGTAATCGACGCGCTTGCCGAGCAGGTTCTCGCGGAAGCGGCCCTGCTTGCCCTTGATCATGTCGGTGAGCGACTTGAGCGGACGATTGCTGGAACCGAGCACCGGCCGCTTGCAGCGGTTGTTGTCGAACAGCGCGTCGACCGACTGCTGCAGCATCCGCTTCTCATTGCGGATGATGACCTCGGGGGCGTTGAGGTCCACCAGCTTCTTGAGGCGGTTGTTGCGGTTGATAATGCGGCGGTACAGGTCGTTCAAGTCGCTCGTGGCGAAATTGCCGCTGTCCAGGAGCACCAGCGGCCGCAGGTCCGGCGGGATGACCGGGATGACGTCCAGCACCATCCACTCGGGCTTGTTGTCCGAGTCGCGGATCGACTCGACCGTCTTGAGGCGGTTGATGAGGTCCTTGGCTTTTTGCTTGGAGCCGGTTTCACGCAGCTCGACGCGGAGCGTTTCGCTGAGCTTCACGAGGTCGAGGTTTTGCAGGAGCTTGCGGATCGCCTCAGCGCCCATATCGGCGTCGAACGCGTTTTCGCCGTACTGCTCCTTGGCCTGGCGGTACTCTTCCTCGGTGAGCAGTTGTTGCGGCTTCAGCGCGGTTTCCTTCGGATCGACGACGACGTAATCCTGGAAGTAAATGACCTTCTCCAGGCTGGTGGTCTTCATCGCCAGGAGGCTGCCCAGGCGGCTGGGCATGGCCTTGAAGAACCAGATGTGGACGATCGGCGCGGCCAGCTCGATGTGACCCATGCGCTTGCGGCGCACGCGGCTGTGCGTGACTTTGACGCCGCAGCGATCGCAGATCATGCCCTTGTACTTCATGCCGCGGTACTTGCCGCAGGCGCATTCCCAGTCCTTCTCCGGGCCGAAGATGCGTTCGCAGAACAGGCCGTCTTTTTCCGGACGGTAGGTGCGGTAGTTAATCGTCTCGGGCTTCTTCACCTCGCCGAACGACCAACTGCGAATATCGTGCGGCCGGGCGAGCGAGATTTTCACGGAGCCGTAGTCGTTGACGCGATCGTAGTTCGCGCCTTCCAGAATGCTCATGTCGCTTGACATAGGAATTTCAGGGCCTCCGGGGCCGTTAAAGATTCTTGTGGTCTTATTTACGATTCGTCAGCCGGGACTTTCCAGACGGTGGTTAGGACGCCATCGGGCCTCACTTCACAGATTTCTTCGACCCATCCGTAAACGGTGAATTCGTCAGCGGAGAGATCGATTTCCTGCAACGCATTTGTTGCGGTGATTTCGTAAAGTCCGTTGGGCTGAAGTTGAACGAAATCGCCCAGAGGCTCCAACCACAGCTGTTGCTGCTGACCAGTTTTGTTCCTTAGCCGGACGATGCCTTAGTCCTTAATTAGAGGGCTCGCTTCTCCAGTTGCATGTTCAGGCCGAGGCCGCGGATTTCGTTGGTGAGCACGTCGAAGCTGGCTGGGGTGCCGGCCTGCAGCGTGTTCTCGCCTTTGACCATCGACTCGTAGATCTTGGTGCGGCCTTCGACGTCGTCGCTCTTGACGGTGAGCAGCTCCTGTAGGATGTAAGCGGCGCCGTAGGCTTCCAGGGCCCACACTTCCATCTCGCCGAAGCGCTGGCCGCCGAACCGCGCCTTGCCGCCCAGGGGCTGCTGAGTGATGAGCGAGTATGGGCCGGTGCTGCGGGCGTGCACCTTGTCGTCCACCAGGTGGTGGAGCTTGAGCATGTAAATGAAGCCGACCGTGGTTTCCTGTTCGAACGGCTCGCCGGTGCGGCCGTCGTACAAGCGGGCCTTTCCGTGCTTCGGCAGGCCGGCCTCCGCGAGGCATTCGTTGATTTGCTCCTCGCTGGCGCCGTCGAACACCGGCGTCACCGCGCGGAAGCCGAGCTTGGCGCCCGCCCAGCCGAGGTGCGTTTCCAGAATCTGGCCCACGTTCATACGGCTGGGCACGCCCAGCGGGTTGAGCATGATCTGCACCGGCGTACCGTCTTCGAGGAACGGCATGTCTTCGATCGGGAGGATCTTCGAGATCACGCCCTTGTTGCCGTGGCGGCCGGCCATCTTGTCGCCGACAGAAATCACGCGCTTCGTGGCGACGTAGACCTTGACCATCTGCAGCACGCCGCTGCGCAGCTCGTCGCCACGCTTCATCGAATTGAGCGTGCGGTCGCGGTTGTCGATCGCTTCCTCGACGGCGGGCCAAAGCTGCTTGTAGATCTGCTGGACCTGCTTCTTGCGGTCGTCGCTGCGGATGTCGAGGCTATCGACCTTGAAATTCACCGCCTGATCGGCGACGAACTGCGGCTCCTGATTGTGCACAAGTTCGTTGCCGTCTTCGTCAGTCAGTTTCTTGCCGAGGATCTTTTCGATCTCGGCGGCCAGGGCGGTGAATTCTTGCGCGATCTTCTCGTTGCCGCTCTTTTCAGCTTCCTTGAGCGACTTCTCGAACGCCTTGCGCTCGTCCTCGCTGAGGCTCATGCGGCGGGAGAACTTCTGCGTGTCGATGACGATGCCTTCGACGCCCGAGGGAACTTCGAGCGAATCGTTCTTCACGTCCTCGCCGGCGCGGCCGAAGATAGCGTGCAGCAGCTTTTCTTCCGGCGTGAGCTCGGTCTTCGACTTCGGCGAGACCTTCCCCACGAGGATGTCGCCCGGCTCGACGAACGTGCCGATCTGCACGATGCCGCTCTCATCGAGATTGCGAAGGGCCTTCTCGCTGACATTCGGGATGTCGCGGGTGAACTCCTCGCGGCCGAGCTTCGTTTCGCGGATTTCGACGTCGAACTCCTCGATGTGGATCGAGGTGTAGGTGTCGTTGTGGACCAGCTCCTCGCTGATGATGATCGCGTCCTCGAAGTTGTAGCCTTCGTAGGACATGAACGCGACGAGCACGTTGCGGCCCAGCGCCAGGTCGCCCTTGAAGGTGGCGGCGCCGTCGGCGATGACGTCGCCCTTCTCGACTTTGTCGCCAATCTTCACGATGGGCTTCTGGTTCTGGCACGTCCGCTCGTTCAGGCCGACGAATTTGCGGAGGATGTGCTTCTCCGGGCCGATCTCGACGCGGTTGGCATCGACGTAAGTGATCGTGCCCTTGTGGCCGGCGCGGATCAGCATGCCCGAGTGGCGGGCCACGTCACGCTCCAGGCCGGTGCCGACGACGGGCGGCTCGGCCAATAGCAACGGCACGGCTTGCCGCTGCATGTTGGAGCCCATCAGGGCGCGGTTCGCGTCGTCGTGCTCGAGGAACGGAATCAGGCCGGCGGAGACGCCGATCATTTGGCTCGGCGCCACGTCGGTGTACTGAATCGTGTTGGTCGGCACGAGGACGAAATCGCTCCGGTAACGCGCGACGACCGTCTCGCCTTGAATCTCGTTGTTCTTCACCGGCACGTCGGCCGAGGCGACGTAGGCGTCCGACTCCTCGTCGGCGCGGAGCCACACGACCTCGTCGGTCAGCTTGCCGTTCTTCACCTTGCGGTACGGCGTGACCAGGAAGCCGTAGTCGTCCACGGCCGCATACATCGCGAGGCTGGAAATCAGGCCGATGTTCGTGCCTTCCGGCGTCTCGATCGGGCAAATGCGGCCGTAGTGCGAAATGTGTACGTCGCGGACTTCGAAGCCGGCGCGCTTGCGGTTCAAGCCGCCCGGGCCGAGGGCCGAGAGCCGCCGTTCGTGCGTGAGCATCGACAGCGGGTTCGTCTGGTCCACGACCTGTGAGAGCTCGCCTCGGCCGAAGAAGTACTCGATGGCCGCGGAGATGCTCTTAGGGTTGATCAGGCTGCGCGGCGTCATGTCCGCGGCGTCCTTCAGGCTCATCCGCTCCTGGACGGTGCGGCGCAGCTTGAGAAAGCCTTTGCGGATTTCGTCGCAGGCGAGCTCGTCGATGGTGCGGAGGCGGCGGTTGCCGAGGTGGTCGATGTCGTCGACATACGCTTCCTGCTCGCCGGCGACCAGCATGAGCAGATAGTTGATCGCGGCGACCAGGTCTTCGGGCCGCAGGACCATTTCATTCTCGGAGACGTTCAGGCCGAGCTTCCGGTTGATGCGGAAGCGGCCGACGCGGCCGAGGCGGTAGCGGTTCGCGTCGAAGAACTTCTCGTTGAACAGCGCGCGGGCCTTTTCCAACTGCGGCGGATTGCCGGGACGGAGCCGCTGGTAGATGCGCAAGAGCGCTTCTTCGTGGCTGGAAGTGTTGTCGTCGGCCAGGGCATTGATCAGGTGGGGCGTCTTGGGCGCGTTCATCACGTCCACCTGCTTCAGCCCCGATGTGCAGATGATTTCCGCGACGTTCTTGGTGATCCGCTGGCCCGACTCGATGATGATTTCGCCGGCGCGTTCGCTGCCGGCGGGGTACACGACGTCATCGACGGCGATCTTGCCTTCGATCTTGCCGGCGCTGCGGCCATCGACAACTTTCTGGCGGACCACCGGGTAGAAGCGGCGCAGGATGTCGGCGTCCGAGCCGAGGTCCGGCGACATGGCCCGCAGCAGGGTCATCGCGGAGAACTTGCCGCTCTGATCGATGCGGACGGTGACGCTGTCCTTCTTGGTGGTGTTTAGCTCGATCCAACTGCCGCGCTCGGGAATGACGCGGCAGGAGTACATCCGCCGCTCGCCGGGGTCCATTTCCGAGACGAAGTCGATGCCGGGC
>JAICUM010000294.1 GCA_025935855.1 Pirellulales bacterium
ACGCTGGAGGCGTGTGGCTGCCATCTGATTCTGGCCGGGCACTTGCACCTGGCCTATTCGGGCGACGTGCGGCCGTACCACGTGGAGATCGAGCGGTCGATCCTGGTCGTGCAGGCGGGAACGGCGATGTCGCACCGGCGTCGCGGGGAGCCGAATGCGTATAACTTGCTGACACTCGATGGGCCGCAGCTGTGGCTGGAGGTGCGCAGGTGGAATGGGCGGGAGTTTGAGGGGACATTGCAGACGGAGTATGCCTATGAGGCGGGCGGCTGGATGCGACGGGAATGACGCCTCGAACGCGGGTTTTTTTCAATTCGAAAGGTAGGACATGGCACTTGAAGCGATCTTAAATCTGCCCGGAGCTTATCGCGTTGTACTGGAAGAATATCCCGAAGGTGTTTACTTCCTTGTTTTCGAAACACCGGTAAGCGAAGGGCCATGCATCGATAACCTTCAAGACAACTGGGACATGTCGAAAATGCAGGGGAAAGAAGATTTTGGCATCGCCGACGATGCTTATCACGAAATCCCAGACACTCACTTCAACGGCTGATTGCAAACCTCCGGGCATTGACCGGGCGGCGAAAGCTCGATAATTTGAGCGGTTCGCCGTATGACACCATGAGCCGTCTTAAGGCGCCTCCCGGACCGCGTGGCGGTCCGGCTAGTTTGATCTTTTGAGCGGGTCGAATCGGAAGCCCGCAGAGTTGACTCGCCATGGCTGTTCCTAAACGCAAACATTCGAATTCCCGCACCGGGAAACGCCGGTCGCATCATGGGATGAAGCCGAAGCAGCTTCAGTCGTGCCCGAAGTGCGGGACGCCGCAGCCGAGCCATGTGGTATGTCCGAATTGCGGGCATTACATGGGGCGGACGATGGTCGAGGCGGAAGAGTAAGAGGCGGGAGGCTGGAGTCCGGAGGGATGCGCTACAGGCTCCAACTCATTGACTTACCGCTCATTGCCTTTCCTCCAGCCTCCGGTCTACAGCCTCCTGACTGATGAAGACGGCTTTTCTTTTTCCGGGACAAGGCGCGCAGTCGGTCGGCATGGGCGTGCCGCTGGCGGAGGCGTTGCCGGCGGCGCGGGAGCTGTTTGACCGGGCGCGGGGGATTCTTGGCTACGACCTTTTGCAGCTTTGCGCTGAAGGGCCGGCGGAGCGGTTGGATGCAACGGAGTACAGTCAGCCGGCGCTGTTTGTCTGCAGCCTGGCGGCTGTCGAGAAGGCGCGGAAGGAACATGCAGGGCTCGTTGATGAAGTGCTAATCGCGGCGGGGTTGAGCTTGGGCGAATACTCGGCGCTGACGTTTGCCGGGGCGATGGATTTTGAGACTGGGCTACGGCTGGTGCAGGAGCGCGGGCGGGCGATGCAGGCCGCGTCTGATTTGGCGCCGAGCGGCATGGTGAGCGTGCTGGGACTCGATACCGACAAGGTCGAGACGCTGGTTCAGGAGGCCCGCGGCGGCGACGTGCTGCAGGTGGCGAATCTCTTGTGCCGCGGGAATATCGTGGTATCAGGCTCAAAGGCGGCGTGCGAGCGGGTGGCGGAACTTGCGACGCAGGCCGGAGCAATGAAGGTGATTCCACTGGCGGTGGCCGGAGCATTTCACACGCCGCTAATGCAGCCGGCGTATGAGCGGCTGAGCGCGGCGGTGGCGCAGGCGGCGATCAAGGCGCCGCGGATTCCGGTGATTTCCAACGTGGACGCCCAGCCGCATATTGATCCGGCGGAGATCCGGCAGCTCTTGGTCAAGCAGCTAGTGAGCCCGGTTCTGTGGGAAAAGTCAATGCAGTGGATGATCACGCAATACGGCGTCCAGCGGTGCTTCGAGGTTGGACCGGGGCGCGTGCTGACGGGGCTGTTGAAGCGGATTGATCGGAAGTTTCCTTGTGAGAATATTGCGGCGTGAGGAATAGCACGCGGAGGAACGCGGATTTGACGGATTTTCGCGGATCGGAGCGCTCCCCTAGCGGGTCGCGGCTAAACGGTTTAAATGGAATCAAGGTTGTTTTTGATCCGCGCGAATCCGTTTAATCCGCGATCATCCGCGTGCTATTGAAAACTTAATGGGGTGGTGAAATGGCTGACGCTCCGGTTCGGCGGATTGCGGTGGATCTCTCGGGGCAGGTGGCGCTCGTGACGGGCGCTTCGCGGGGGATTGGGAAGGCGATCGCGCTGGCGCTGGGGCGCAGCGGGGCGACGGTCGCTTGCGTCGCGCGGAACCTGGAGAAGCTGCAGGCGGCGGCGGCGGAGATTGCCGCGGCGGGCGGAAAGGCTTCGGTTCATGCGTGCGACGTGGCCGACAGCGCGGCGGCGCAGGTGACGATGGACGCCGTCATGACGGAGCACAAGCGGCTGGACGTCATGGTGAACAACGCCGGCATCACCAAGGACACGCTGCTGCCGATCATGAGCGACGCGGATTGGGATCAGGTGATCGCGACGAATCTGCGGTCGGTGTTTTTGTTCAGCCGGGCGGCGGCGAAGGTGATGATGCGGCAGCGGTCTGGGCGGATCATCAACATTTCGAGCGTGTCCGGCCTGATGGGCAACCCGGGGCAGTCGAATTACTCGGCTTCCAAGGCGGGGGTCATTGGCTTTACTCAGACGGTGGCCAAGGAGCTGGCCAAGCGGAAAGTGACCGTCAACGCGATTTGCCCAGGGTTCATCGCCACGGAAATGGCCGAGGCGCTGGGGGCGACGATCCTGGAAGAAGTGAAGAAAATGATCCCGGCGGGGCGGATCGGCGAGGCGGACGAGATCGCCGACGCGGTGCTGTTTTTGGCGAGCGATTCGGCGGCGTATATCACCGGGCAGGTGCTGACGGTGGACGGGGGGATGACGGCTTGATCGATAGCCGACCCATTCTGGGATGCAGAGATGTCCGGCCAGAATGGCGGGGCTATGTAGCCGATCTAGACAGCAGTTGGCCTGGACGTTATATCTTGACCTTCTTCGCGTAACCGCTCTATCTTAAACGGCCTTGCGCGGCGCTTCGCCGGGGCTGGGGCGGAGCGACGTAACATGGCTGGCAGCGTTTTCGCTGGAACCTTGACGCCACGGCTGGTTGGAACGCCTGACCGTAGCGAACCGCAAATACACACAAACTAGCAAACTTGAATCGGTAGGGAGGACCTAGAGCGTGGCCTCGATCATGGAACGCGTAACCGACATCGTCTCCGAGCAGCTCGGCGTCGATAAGGACAAGATCACCCCCGAGACGTCGTTCGTGAACGACCTGGGCGCCGACTCGCTGGACACGGTGGAACTGGTGATGGAGCTCGAGGAAGAGTTCGACATCAACATCCCGGACGACGCGGCGGAGAAGATTCAGACGGTCGGCCAAGCGGTGGCGTTTATCGAGCAGAACTCCCGCAGCTAGCGGCTGTTCGGGATGGCGGCCAGGCTGGCCGCCGCTTTTGCATGAGCTGATTCTGCCCTGGGCCGCCAAGCCGCTCGGCCGCGGGGCGCCCCGCCATCGGCTCTCCGCCGGATTAGCCTATCGGGCTTGGCGGTTTCGGGCCGCACTGAAACAATGGCTAGTCCCCTCCCCTGCCCTCTTGGCGAGCGGGTAGTGCGAGCCTCGCGAGGGCTTGCCGGGGATTGGCCTTCCACTTGCCCATTTCCATGGATTTCAACTGAGTGATGAAACGTCGCGTTGTCGTCACAGGTTTTGGCGCCGTCACGAGCTTGAGCTGCAAGGTCGATGACCTTTGGCGGCGCGTGCTCGCGGGCGAGAGCGGCATTCATGAGATCAGGACGTTCGACACCTCGGACTACAAAGTGAAGTTCGGCGGCGATCTGCACGACTGGTCCACCGACGGCTACATCGACGCCAAGGAATCGAAGCGGGTCGATCGGTTCACGCAGTTCGCGCTAGTGGCGGGCATCGACGCGGTGAGTGACGCGGGGATCGATTTCTCGAAAGACGATCCGTACCTGTGCGGGGCGATCATCGGCTCGGGCATCGGCGGGCTGAACGAGATTGAGGAGCAGGAGCGGCGGCTGATTCTGAAGGGGCCGGATCGGGTCAGCGCGTTCACCATTCCGAAGCTGATGCTCAATGCGGCGAGCGGACATCTTTCGATTCGCTTCGGATTGCGCGGTCCGAACTACGCGGTGGCGACGGCGTGCGCCAGTGCCACCAATGCGATGGGCGACGCCTTCAAGGCGATCCAGTATGGCGACGCCGACGTGATGCTCACGGGCGGAGCCGAGGCGGCGATCACGCCGATCGGCGTGAGCGGGTTTGCGAACATGCGGGCCCTGTCGGAGCGAAACGACAATCCGCCGGCGGCGAGCCGGCCGTTCGACGCGGACCGCGATGGGTTCGTGCTGTCGGAGGGCGCCGGGATTTTGGTGTTCGAGGAGCTGGATCACGCGAAGAAGCGCGGGGCGAAGATTTACGGCGAAATCCTGGGCTACGGCGCCAGCGCGGACGCCGGGCACATCACGCAGCCAGACGAGCAAGGTACCGGGGCCGCTCGGGCGATGAGCGCGGCGCTGCGGGACGCGAAGTTCACGCCGGACCGGATCGATTACATCAACGCCCACGGCACGAGTACGCCGCTGGGCGACAAGGCCGAGACCGTGGCCGTGAAGCGGGTGTTCGAGGATCACGCGTACAAGGTGAACGTTTCCAGCACCAAGAGCCAGCTCGGGCACTTGCTGGGGGCAAGCGGCGGCGTGGAGTTGGTGCTGAGCTTGCTCGCACTACGGGACAACTTGTGCCCGCCGACGATTAATCTAGAAAAGCCGGACCCGGCGTGCGATCTGAACTACACGCCGAACAAGCCGCAGGAGCGGCGGCTCAGCGCGGTGATGAGCAACAGCTTCGGGTTCGGCGGGCATAACGCGTCGATCATCGCGGGGCGGCTGGTCTAAGAGACTGCTCCCGAGCTGCTCGATTGCCTAAGAAACGACCAATTTGACCTCTTGTCAGGGCAATCTAGACTAGTCTTAGACCAGACGAGGTTTTGCCCATGTCAACTACAGGCACTGTTGTTGGCGCCTACGAAGCCAAAACTCATTTTTCCGAATTGCTCGGGCGCGTTGAAGCCGGCGAAGTGGTGACTATTACGCGACATGGCGCGCCGATCGCGCGGCTCATTCCGGCTCAACGCGAATCGACGCGTGAGGAGCGGGCGGCGGCAATTGAGGAATTGAAAAAGTTTGGACACGGTCGATCTTTGGGCGGATTGAAGATTAAGGATCTCATCAATGAGGGGAGGCGGTGAATCCCACCTTCGTCATCGACGCGTCGGTCACGATGGCTTGGTGCTTCTCGGAAGAAGCGACCCCAGCCACGATTGCTGTCCTTGATCGATTGAAGACCGAGGCCGCACTGGTTCCACGGCACTGGTTTCTGGAGGTAGCCAACTCACTCGCGATGGCTGAAAAGCGCGGGCGGATAGCGGAGGCTGAGTCTGATCGGTTTATTGTTCTGCTCAACGCAATCGATCTCAGAGTTGATGACGAGGGGCAGACGCGCGTCTTTTCTCATATCCTACCGCTGGCCAGGTCACATCGTCTGACCACATACGATGCGACATATCTGGATTTGACTCTTCGACGACAACTCCCGCTGGCTTCGTTGGACAAGGAATTGCGAACCGCTGCTAGCCAATATGGCATTGAGTTGATTGGACGTTAGCATGCACTGTCGGACTGGATCGCCGATGCGATTTGCCCAAAATTGACGCCATTCAATCATTCTTGGCGCGCGCGAATTTCGCGGCCAGGCCGCTGAGGGCGAACAGGCCGATGAGGTTCGGGAAGATTTGGGCGCCGTTGAGAATGTCGCCCCAGGCCCAGACGAGATCGACTTTGGCGATGGCGCCCAGCGGGATGAGCAGGCAGTAGATCCAGCGG
Organism: Pirellulales bacterium; assembly: GCA_025935855.1. GTDB lineage: Bacteria > Planctomycetota > Planctomycetia > Pirellulales > Lacipirellulaceae > Lacipirellula. The sequence continues at coordinate 5,872 of JAICUM010000294.1, forward strand.
TAGGGCTTCACGATCTTTGGGCCGAAAAGGTATTCAAGGTACTGCTCGCCGTAGAGCGACCAGCCCATGAGAGTGGTGTAGCCGAAGAGGAAGACCGAGAAGGCGAGCATCCAGCCGCCGACGTTGGGCATGGCGGAGTTGAAGGCTTCGGAGACGGCGGCGGGGCCTTTGATGTCTTTGATGGCCCAGGAGCCGGTGAGCAGGAGCGCCAGGGCGCTTATCGTCGCGGTCACGAAGGTGATGATGAAGACTTCCATCACCGCGTTTAGACCCTGTTGTTCCGGGCGGTCGCTTTTGGCGACGCCATAGACGACCGCCGCAGTGCCGTAGCCGGCTTCGTTGGCGTACATGCCGCGAGCCAGGCCGTAGCGAAGGCCATTGCCCATG
>JAICUM010000336.1 GCA_025935855.1 Pirellulales bacterium
CATCGTCGCCACGGCCGTGATCCTCGCGATGATGCTCCTGGCGATTCGCGACTGGCGGCTGACCGGCGTCACGCTCGTGCCGAATATTTTTCCATCGCTCGTGCTGTTCGGCGTGATGGGTTTCCTTGGCCTCAAGGTGAACATGGGCGCCGCGATGATCGCCGCGGTGTCCATCGGCATGAGTGTCGATAGCTCGACGCACTACACGATGTTCTACCAACGGCTGCGTCGGAACGGGCTGAGCCTCGACGCGGCATTGCTCCGGTCGCAGCACTCCGTCGGCCGGGCGTCGGTGTTCTCGACGCTCGCACTGACCGTCGGCTTCGGAACGCTGTGCGTCAGCGAATTCATCCCGACAATCTACTTCGGCGCCCTGGTGAGCCTCTCGATGATCGGCGGTCTGATCGGCAACCTCCTGATTCTGCCAGTGCTCATCCGCCTGGTAGACCGCTGGAAGGAGGGAGGCATAACGACAGCCGCTTAGCCCTCGACCAAGCTTGGTCGGGCTATTTTGCCTCCGCAGGAAACGACAGATTTGACAGATTTGACAGATAATGTTAAGCTTGTGATCATGCAGACCACGCTTCGAATGAATGATGAAGTCTTCCGTTCCGCCAAAGCAGACGCGGCTCGCTTGGGAGTTACCCTGACACGCTATATCGAAGACGCGTTGAAAGAGCGAATGGAACGGGGCGCCGAACAGCACTCTTCGCTACAGCAAGAAATTGAAGAGCGCAATCGGTTGATGGAACAACTCTTGAAAGCCACCGCTCACTTTCGCGTTGGTCCCCGCCCCACGCGCGAGGAAATGAATGGCCGATAGTTTCTTTCTTGATACGAACATTTTAGTGTACGCGATCGAGGTCAATGGACCCGACCCCGACAAGTCGGAATCCGCTCGGCAACTCATTCAGCAAGCGGGGCTGATCATATCGACCCAGGTGCTCGGTGAGTTCTACTCGGCGGTGACGAGCCATCGGCGTAAATCTCCATTGACACATGAAGAAGCGGTCGCATGGATTCAGCTTTGGAAGCGGTGGAAGACTCGGCAAGTGACTCTTGCCGCCGTCGACCTCGCACTAGAATTCGTAGCGCGATTCAAGATTGCCTATTATGATGCGCTAATTCTCGCTACCGCGCGTCTGGCCGACTGCAAGAACGTTTATTCTGAGGATCTTAATCCACGGCAAGAGTACAGCGGCGTTCGAGTTCTTAATCCATTTGCGCCAGACGCGTAATAGACGCATCAGCGCTTGCTCACCGGCCCCGCCGCCGCCACGCCAGCGTCGGGCGCCATTGCGTACTTCAACACGTTCAGCGCGATCCGCGCCGCGTCCTCGCGTGTGTAGCCGCGGCACTGCAGCGCTTCGTGCTGTTCCAGCGCGCAGCTAATGTCGTACGGCGAAAAGATCACCGCCAGCCGGCCGTCGATTTCGATCCCTTCCAGCTCTGGCTGCACTTTCTGCACGCGCGAACGCAGCGGCTGGTCGGCCGCGCCGGCGGCCGCAGGCTCACGGCGGCTCACCTGCGTGATGTCGTACTTCTCGCCCACGTCGTGAAAAATGGGATGGTCGATCGGAATCCGCGCCATTTTGTGGTTCGGCAGCACCTCGGCCATCTCGCGGCGAAAAGCGTCGGCGAATTCCTGGCTCGCGCAAATCGCATCGGCCAAGAGCGTCCCGCCGTTGAGCAGGTACTTCCGCAGGTTCTCGCGCTCTTCGGGCGTAAAGCGGAAGTCGTGCCGGCCGTGCATGAAGGCGAACACAAACCGCGGCAGGTTCGGGTCGCTGGCCCGCACGTCGAACTGTTGCAGCGCCACCGGCAGCCGCAAGTCGCCCTGAGCGGCGGCGCGCAGCAGGTTCGCCAGCGCCCCGGGGGCATCGTTCGCTCCGCCGCCGTGGATGAGCTTGGCCACCTGAATCACGCCCCGGCCTTTCATATCGGCCACCTCCGGCGAATCGAGCGACGTGAACGCCTCCTCTTTTCCCTTCGGCTCGCGATTTGTGGCGTACGCAAGCACGTTCAGGCCGATCGTGTTGGCGTCCTCAATGCGCTGCTTCACATTCTCCGGCACGCCCTCGAGGCGGCCACGGCCCATCAGCTCCCAATAGCACGACAGGTCCACCTCGCTGAACACCACGCACGTGCGGCAGCCGTACTCGATCGTCCACAGCCGGCCGACGTACGGCGAGTTCGGCCGCACGGGTCGATCGATGCGCCAGATCGGATGCTCAGGCCCCGCGAGCCGCAGCTTGTACTCGCCTTCGGGAAACACCTTGGCGAGAAACTTCCGCAGGCCGCCGTCAAACGGCCCGGGATCGGTGCAGCACCCCTCGGCAAAGATGAAGCCGCCACGATCGATGTACGAGCGCAGCTTCTGCTCCAGGCCGCCAAGCTCCGGCGGCTTACTGCCGCTGATGAACAGCACCGGCGCCTGCAGCAGGTCGTCTACCTCCGCGGTTTGCGGGTTGATGACTTGCCACGTCAGGTCGAGGCCCCACTGCTTCTCGACAAAGCCGGTGAGATTGGCGACGGCCGTGGGGTGATTGTTCCAATCCTCGTCCGGGCCGTGGATCACCTTCGCCATGAGCACCGGCCGCCGGCCCTTCGACAGGAACAAGAGCGCGAGCGCCGTCGCGATGTGCGGGCGGTCTTCCGAATGGCCCTCGCCGATCCAGTTGTGCGCGAACCGGTCCTGCTGCGACAGCAAGAACTGGGCGCCCTCGCGGTACCAGTCGTGATCGCCGATGAACCGATGAGCCGACAGCCGGCCCACGCGCTCCAGGCCATACAGATAGTAGTAGTGCCACTGCGAGCCGGCGCCACCCTGCCCTGGATTGCGCTGCACGGTGAAATTGCGTCCCAACCACACCAGCGCCCGCTCGAGCGTGTCGTCCTTCTCCGGCGGCATGCAGCACTGCACGCCGGCGGCAGTCGCCTCGGCGGCCGGCTTGCCGACTTTGCCCGAGCAAATGATCCACGCGCCGACGCCCGCGCACGTCATGCTGCCCGACCCCGGCATAACCACGGGCTGGTAGCCCCACGAGCCGTCGGGGTTCTGGCAGTCCTTCCAATATTCGGCGGCGAGCTTCCACACTTTTGGATCCACCTTCACGCCGACGTGCTCCGCCTCGTTCAGCGCGAGCACCGCGAACTGCGAGTTCGAGTTGTCGCCGCCGACGTCCGGTCCGAGCGGATACGACCAACTACCCGCCCGCGCCCCGTTCACGATTTGCACCCGCGCGAGCCAGTGGACGTTCCGCGTGATGATCGGCATGTCGCGAGCCGGCTCAGCCGCGCACAGCACCATCGTCTGCAGCGAGACGGTGTACGTCTTGCTCAGCTCGAGCGACCGCAGATAGTTGAGCGCTTTCTGAATTTTCGGATTTGAAGGCTCGACGCCGGAGTTCAACAAGGCGAGCGTACACAGCGCGGTGACGCCGCCTTCGTAGTCGGTCATCTCATCCCAGCGCCCGGCTCCATCCTGCTGGCTGAGTAGGTATTCTCGCCCCTGGCGAATTGCTTCGCGCACCTGATCCGCCGAAAGTTCCTGCTGAGCCTGAGCACGGGCCGAAAGCGGCGCCGCCAGCACGGAAAGAACCACCGCCGACACAAGCACACCACGGGCGGACATGGGACGACTCCTTCCATCAAACGAGTCGCAAGCGACTTTCCTATATAGCCGAGCCATTCTGGCTCGGCGCCCGACCAGAATGGTCGGGCTATGTGGAGCAAACGCCGCGCGACTCAACTTTTCATCCTAGACGCCGCCACTGCCCTAAACAATCAGTCAGCGATGGCGCCGCGGCGCCGCCAGATTGTCCGCGATTTCAGCCAGCGATAGAATCCAGTGCAGCTTAGACCGCGGATGACGCGGATAACACGGATCAAGAAATTGACTTCGGCGTCTAAACGCCTTTCTTTTTTATCCGTGCCATCCGTGTAATCCGCGGTTGCTCTTGCCCTCCCACACGAAAGGCCCCGTCCTTGTCGACCACGACCACCAGCGGTACGCGCAACCTCGGCGACATCCTCCAGGAGTTCCGCCAGCATCGGGGGGTCATGCAGCAGGAGCTGCAAAAAATCATCATCGGCCAGGACGACGTCATCGAGCAGCTCTTCGCCGCGATCTTCACCCGCGGCCACTGCCTGCTGGAAGGCGTGCCGGGGCTGGCCAAGACGCTCATGGTGAGCACGCTGGCTCGGATTCTGGATCTGGGGTTCAAACGCATCCAGTTCACGCCGGACCTGATGCCCTCGGACATCACCGGCACGAACGTCCTGGAAGAAGACGAGCACGGCCGCCGGAGCTTTCGCTTCGTCGAGGGGCCGGTGTTCACCAACATCCTGCTGGCGGACGAAATCAACCGCACGCCGCCCAAGACGCAGGCCGCCCTCTTGCAGGCCATGCAGGAGCGCGAGGTGACGGTCGGGCAAAAGACCTACGCGCTCCCCGACCCGTTCTTCACAATCGCGACGCAGAATCCCATCGAGCAGGAAGGCACCTACCCGCTCCCCGAAGCGCAGCTGGACCGGTTTATGTTCAACATCAAGGTCGATTACCCCAGTCTCAGCGAAGAGGAGCAAATCCTCGCGGCCACCACGCGGCAGGAAAAACCGGAGGTGCGAAAGATTCTCTCCTCGCGGGCCATCCTCAACCTGCAAAAGCTCGTCGGCTCGGTCGCGGTGAGCGAGTACATCATCAAATACGTCGCCTCGCTGGTGCGCGCTACGCGGCCGAAGGATGCGAGCGCCCCGAAGTTCATCCGCGAATGGGTCGATTGGGGCGCCGGCCCCCGCGCCGGCCAATTCCTCATCTACGGCGGCAAGGCGCTCGCCGCCATGGACGGTCGCTTCGCCGTCGCGGTCGAAGACGTGCAAAAAGTCGCCGTGCCTGTGCTACGCCACCGCGTGAGCACCAACTTCCAAGCCCAAGCCGAAGGCGTCAGCAACGAGGACGTCATCACCCGGCTGCTCAAAGAAATCCCCACGCCCGAGATTCCCAAGTACGGATCGTAGAAAATAGCACGCGAATGAACGCGGATGGAAAAGTTTAGTCGCGACCCGCTAGGGGAGCGCTCCCCTAGCGGGTCGCGGCTAAACGTGGATCTATCCGCGCAAATCCGCGTGCTATTGCGTTCGCTCCCATGGCCGCCGTCGAAAAATACCTTAAGCCCGAAGTCATCCGCCAGATTTCGCGGCTCGACCCGCGCGCCCAGTTCATCGTGAAGGGTTTCCTGCAGGGCCTGCACGCCAGCCCGTTCCACGGCTTTTCGGTCGAGTTCAGCGAGCATCGCAAGTACACCCACGGCGACAATCCGCAGGACATCGACTGGCTCGTGTACGCCAAGACCGACAAGTACTACGTCAAGAAGTTCGAAGCCGAGACGAACATCACCGGCTACTTGACGATGGACCTCAGCGCGTCGATGGCGTACCGCTATCAGCAGGAGCTGTCGAAGTTCGAATACGCCACCTGCCTCGCCGCGGCGTTGTGCTACCTCATGGTC
>JAICUM010000576.1 GCA_025935855.1 Pirellulales bacterium
ATTCGGGAGCGTTCGTCATGCCATATGTCAGCGCCGTGAGTTTTTGAGCAACCGCCATACAGTCCTCGTACTTCGCGGCCTTCTCTCGGAGCTTAGAGACAATGATTGGCTTGAGCTTTTTCATATCCAGGCCGATCTTGAGCAACTCTTTGTCACTCATCAGCATCGCCCACCGCCGAATTCTGTTCGGACCCGCGTCCTCGCTCTTCCAGGAGGCACCAGTGGTCATGATTGCGTCACGTTCAATTTTTTTGGCGACCTTCGGGGCGATTTTCCGCAAGTGCTCCAAGTACGGGTACTCGTTGCACTTCCCGGCATGCTCCTTTTGCAAGTAGCAGCGATGTAGACCTTCCGTCGAGAACTTGGATCGAGACGGCATCGCCTTTAGGCAGAATTCGAATTGCAAACGGGGCCTCCTCAGCCAAGTTCATCAACTTGCGTGAGCAGGCACCCAGCTGATGTTTCGAGAGCCGCGGCAAATAGGAAGATATTCTTTAGGCTGATGTTCCTTTCACCGCGCTCAACGCTGCCAATGTAGGTGCGATGAAGTCCTGAACGCGCAGCGAGTTCCTCCTGCGAAATCCCGAGCGCCTCGCGGTGGGAACGCACAACCTTCCCAAAAAGCACTAGCCCATTTACCGTTCGCTTGCCCATGAATAGAAATCATGTGCGGATGATGACCATGCGCCTACACTCAATAAGTAGCACTGCGTCCTTGCAAGGAACGAAACGACGCTAGACGGAAGTTGGAAACTTCTATTGGGTCGCTTTAAAAACTACGTCGCGGTGGCGCTGAAAGGCGGTTTTGACGGCGAGCTCATCGGTGACGTCGTGGGCGCGGTAAGACTCTAGGGCGGCGTAGTATTCCTTGATCGGTTGGTGGGCGGGTTTGAAGTGGTGGGCGGTGGTCATCGTGATGGTTGAGGCGGCGGAAGAGGTGAGCGGCGGAGTGACAATCGTAACCGAAGACCGTGTGGCATCAAACGGGCCGTGCATTTGGGCGTCGGACGTTAGCGCGCCCTTACAGGCAACGTCGTGAAGAATTTTTGGCCGAAGGCCTTCGCCATCGTAGCTTGGGGTATCGCCCCAGGAACGCGTGCAACGAAAAACCATGGTTTGGCCGTAGGCCATATTCACCCGACGGTGCTCGATTGAATTTGGCTTTCAGCCAAAGGGTTTCTCCGGTATGCGCGTCCTGGGGCGGCGCCCTCGTTGTTCTACACATCTCTATTGATGGTGCTAGCTCGTCAGCGGCGTTGGTGAATCATAGGATTAGTCGCCGGGGGTCGATTGGCGCGGCTGCGGTGGGGGGGTGACATGTCTTCGGTGTGGGTGAGCGAGGAGTTGAAGACGGTGCGTCTGGATGATCGGCGGTTGGAGCAGAGGCTGCGTTTGGTGCTGTCGCAGTTGGCCGAGCGTCCGACGGCCAGCATTGCGGCCGCCTGCGGGGGCCATTCCGAGATGACCGCGGCGTACCGGTTGTTCGGCAACGAGAAGGCCTCGTTCGGCGCCATTCTCCAGGCTCACGTCGATGCGACGCGGGAGCGGATCAACGCTCAGCGGACGGTGGTCCTGGTTCAAGATACGACCGAATTGGACCTGACGCGGCCCGAACGCCAAGTGACCGGCGCCGGCCCGCTGGACGGCGCGTCGCGCTTCGGCGCACTGCTGCATGTGCTGTATGGGTTCACGCCGGACGGGACGCCGATGGGGGTCGTCGCGGCGGAGGCGTGGACCCGCTCGGCCGGGGAGGCCCGCGCTTCGTCGCAGTCCCGCGCCCAGCGAGCGGCGATGCCGATTGAAGAGAAGGAGAGCTATCGCTGGGTGCGGACGTTGGGCGCTGCGGAGCAACTGGCGAGAGGCTGCCCCGCGACGCAGTGCATCTCGGTCGCCGACAGCGAGGCGGACGTCTATGAGTTGTTGGCCGCGGCGGCCGAAAGCCAGGTCCGGTGGATCGTGCGGGCTTGCCAGAACCGCGCGTTGCGCCCGGAAAACGGGGCCCCTGGCGAGCGGCTCTGGGAGCGCGCGCTGGCCGCGCCGCCGCTGTTCGTGCAGACCGTCTCGGTCCGCGGCCGACGGGCGAAGGTCTCGTGTGAACGGCGCACCCGCCGTCAGCCGCGGCAGTCGCGCCAAGCGGAAGTCGCCGTCCGCGCCGCGCGGGTGGTGCTGCGGCCTCCCTGGCGCGCCGATCGAAACCTGCCGGAAGCGACGGTCAACGTCGTCTTTGTTCGCGAGCAGTCGCCGCCGCCGGGCGACGAGCCGGTCGAGTGGCTCTTGTTGACGAACCTTCCCATCGACGACGTCCAGCAGGTGCGGCAAGTCATCGAGTTCTACTGCGTGCGGTGGATGATCGAGGTCTTCTTCCGCGTGCTCAAAAGCGGCTGCCGCATCCAACAACGACGCCTGGAACAGCTCAACCGAACGCTGGCCTGCACGGCCGTGTATCTGATCGTCGCGTGGCGATCGTTGTACGCCTGCCGGCTGGGCCGAAGCCGTCCCGAGATCGACTGCGAAGCGGTGTTTGATCCGGCCGAATGGAAAGCCGCGTGGAAGATCGTTCGCCGCCAGGATCCGCCGGCAAGGCCGCCTCCCTTGATGGAGGTGGTTCGGCTCGTCGCCCAACTGGGCGGCTACGTCAACCGACCCCAAGCCAGTCCGCCAGGACCCCAAACACTCTGGCTCGGATTTCAACGCGTTCACGATTTCGCCCTCTGCTGGAATCAATTCGGACCCGGCGCCAGCAAACCACCTTGACTTATGTAGAACAACGAGGGCAACGCCCCAGGCTACGGTGGATATGGCCGTTGGCCATGAATTGAAATCCTTCCCGGCGTTGCCTTGCAGGGCTTCGGATTATGTGCGCGGCCGATGACCCAGGGCGGCGCTCGGCGAGGGCGAGCTTGCCCTGGGCTACCGTAGCGCGGCCTTTCAGGCCTGAATTGTCGAAAGTCGGGGGCTGCGGCAGCTAGTCTGTAGAGGTTCGCTCTGAGGCTAAGGTGGGGTGCAAGTTCGACACGCGTCGTGCACTGGCAAGATGCCAGTGGCGCCCCGGCGTGAAGGTGGGTGCGAGCACGCCACCCTATGTGCACTGGCAAGATGCCAGTGGCACCCGAGCAAAGCCCTCACCTAACCTCTCCCAGAGGG
>JAICUM010000490.1 GCA_025935855.1 Pirellulales bacterium
GACGCATCGAACCCCGCGAACTCAAACGCCGACGCCACCGCTACAAACTCATGCAAGAACCACGCGCCACGCTCCGCGCGCGACTCGCACGGGGAAACTCGAAGTAAACAAACACGTTACGTCGCCGACAGTGCCATTCGTGCCAGGAACCTTTTCCTTGCTCTGCGCCCACTTCCGACGCATTTTGAAACGCAAATACTAGGCATTAGATAAGGCGTCATTCATCGCGTTGACTTTCGGAGATTACTTCATCCAGTAACGTTATTGCGTAATCGCCGCATCTTTCCGTGGCCTCTCGCCAGCTTTCAAAAGCCTCAGCAAGCGTTTCAAGGATCAGGTGGTAACCTTCCGTTCCGCTTGCAAAGAAACTACTGAAGCCAGGCATGGAAATCTCCAATACATGTCGATCAGCTCCGACCTGATTGGTAGCTTCAAAATAAAGGAAGCGTACGCTGACTTCACCATCCTTGAGTTTTGCCGAATACCAATCCCCGTGCTCATCTTTCTGCCAGTTAAAGGCCTTTTTCCTGGTCGCTTCCAGGAGCTTTCTGAGAACAAGTGTGGTTCTTTCGTGGATCATTGAACACCGAGGCATCCCGAGACACAAGGAATAGAAGGTGCCGGCAACCTTTTCTATTCCGGGAACTCGCTGTCCAGAATAGCGTCAATACGTTTTGATGGATTTCTCCGTCGGGGCCTGCCGCCAGTTGCTCCAATTCGCGCCGGGCGATCATCACACGTTTTCATCGGGCCACTTTTGACGGCCGGAGGCTCCGGTACGAATGACACTTTTGGCGGCTTCGTATCGTGAGCGGCTGAAGCAGAGGGTCGACCTAAGTGAGTTCCCCAGTCGGCCGCGGCGGCTTTGCCCCCTCCACCTTGAGGTCCACCTCCGGCGTGTCATCCTTCGCCAGGTCGAACCACTCATGCTTGAACTCGATCCGCTTGCCCGTTCGCATCGCGATGTTTGACGTCAGCGCGATGATCGCGTCGGCCATCGCCACGCGCGGGCCGCACTTGGGCTTGTTCTTCGGGTCCGGGTTGCGGATGCACCACGCCCAGTGCTCGATCTCCTCGCGGTAGCCGCGGCTCACGTTCTTCGGCGTGGCCGCCTGGGCCACCGCCGCGCCGCCGCCGGTTTCATACGTGGTGAGCGCAGCCTTGCCGCCGGGGCCTTCCTTCACCTCGATCTTCGTGTTCGCGTCGCCGCCCATGAACAGCAGGGCCTCCTGTTCGCGGTCGAGGATCATCGTTCCCTTGGTGCCTAGCACCACTTCGCCGTAACCGCCGAAGCCGTTGCCATTGATTGACGAGTAGCTCACCACAATCTTGTGCTCGGGATTGGCGACCTTGTCCTGCTTGTTGATGTCTTCGTAGTACCCTTGGGCGGGGAACTCGAAATTGCAGTGGACGTGATCGTCCACGTCCCGGTCCGCTGGGAAGATCGAGCGGAAGCCGATGCCCTCGACGGCGATCGGGTACACCTTCCCGCCGTCGTCGCGCTGCGAGCTGATGAAAATGCTCGCCGCGTCGAGCTGGTGGCTGCCCAGTTCGCCCATCAGGCCCGCGCTCGTGCGATCCCACAGCCGCCAGCGAATCAGCTCCTCCAGCGGCGAGCACACGTAGCCGCCTGGCATGGTCTTGCCCTGATAGCCGTACTTCGTCTTGGCGGTTTCTTCCAGCGCGATGTCCTCGATCTGTTTCTCGACCTGTTTGACTTTGCGGTCCCACAGGTCGATGTCGGCGCCGCGGGCTTTGCTGCGGCGGTCGCGGAAGCTCCGCAATTTCGCCAAGAGTGGATAGTCGTCCGCCAACTTCTGACGAGCCTGCGCGCTGGAGGCGGCCTTCAGCGCTTTTTCATAATCCGCGAGCGTGTAATCCTTCGGCGGCGGCAGCGGCGGCGACCAACTGTCGTTCCCCGGCAGATTGCCGCGATGCCACTGGGCCCGAATGTGGTGCAGCTCGCCCAGCAGCCCGCGCTTGATCTGGTCCACCGCGTTGGCGTACAGAATGCTGTAATGCCGCTGATGGCCGACCGCCAGGATGATCGGGTTGCCGGCGCCGTCCTTCAGTTCCTCCGACAGGCGGCCCATCTCCTTGCACCGCGACACGGTCTGGCCCATTAGCTTTTCGGTCAGCACGTGCTTGCCGGCCCGCATGGCTTTGAACGCCACGGAATCGTGCAGCCACAGCGGCAGGGCGATGATCACCGCCTCGACGTTCGGATCCTTGAGCAGATCCTCGTACATGTCGGTGTAAACTTTGACGTGCTTGCGGGCCTCGTCCTCGCTCTTCCAGTCGTAAACCTTCATGAGGCCCTTGCGAGCCTCGGGATTGTCCTCGTCGCCGTGGAACGCGCGGTACTGGTTGTACGGACGAATGTCGGCAATCGCCACGACGTCCACGTACTCGGGATTCAGCGAGCTGATCAGCACGTTCCCTTCGTCGCCTGTGCCGATGACGCCGATCCGCAGCGGCTTCTCGACCTTCGCGCCGTAGCCGAAGTACATCGCCCCCAGCCCGGCGCCGGTGACGCCTGCCGCCACGGCCGAACCCAGCAGGAAGTTCCGCCGCGTCGTGCCGACGGACTCGTAAAAATTCTGCTTGCCAATCTCGCGTTGCTCGGGCGTCAGATTCATTTCAGACAGGCTCCTTGCGGCCGCAGCACTTACCCAGAAGAGCGCGGATGAAAAAATCGAGACCCGCCCAGCGTCCCGCCGCCGAAGCGAACAGAACCAACAGCCCGGCAATCTCGACCACTTGGTAGTAGAAAACTTCCGTCTTGGCGCCGGCCACCCACGGCGGCTGCGTGGCAATCACCGCCAGCAGAAACAGGATGCCCAGCGCCGCCGCCAACCGCGTGAACAACCCCAGCACGAGGCACACGCCGACGCCAATGACCAGGCACGTCACCGCCACATTGACGCGGTGCATCCGCACGTCGCCGGCGTCGGCCAGCACCGAATCGACCTGCTCGGTGATGCCGCGGTTCTTCGCCTGCTCGGCGTTCAGGATCTGCCGCAGATCGCGGTTCAAGCCCCGCTCAATGGTACGCACCTGCTCGATCCACGGTGCGCTCGCGGCGGCGGTTTCCGACCTTTTCTCCTTAATGCGGTTCATTTCGAACGGAATCGACTCGGCGCCGGCCCCCGCTTCCCAGTCCCGCAAGCGAGCCAGTTCGTTCTTCCACTCGCCGATTTCCTTCGCCTGCGACGTCAAATAGTCCTTGAGCTGTTCCTGCCGCGCCGCGAGCGCCTCGTCCGCCGCCTTCTTCTGGGCGTCGCTCATGTCCGGAAGCTGCTTGAACGCATCCACCGTCGCCTTCCAATCGTCCGACACCCGCGTCCCCCACTCGGCGTACGGCAACTGCGGCTGAAATTCAAACGGCGGCTCCTCGCCCTTTTTCTTCGCCGCCGCCCGACGGGCCGCGTAGTCACGCTCCCACTTCTCGAGCTCGGCCTGCTCCTTGTCCGTCATCGGCCGCAGCACCCACGGCTTCGCCAGCAGCGATTCCCAGTCGTGGAAGTTCGGAAGCTCTTCCTTGATCGTCGGCGCCAGCGGCCCGACGGCCAGCCGCAACATCGGCTCAGCCGAAAAAGCGACCGTCGTCCGCCCAGTCGCCGGATTGTAGGCCAGCTTTTTCGTCCCCTCGCGCCAAAAGTGCCATCCCGCGCAGAGCCGCAGCAGCACCAGCGCGATGATCAGGCCTGTGGGAATATAAGCGACCCGTCGCACCGGGACGGCTGCCGCACGTTCAGCGGATGTGGCCATGGAACTCGGCAAGCGAGGAATGTCAAAATCAAAGGCGGTGCGCGAGAGACGCGCGGGCAAGTCGCCACAAGGACGCC
>JAICUM010000282.1 GCA_025935855.1 Pirellulales bacterium
AAAACTTCAACGAAGCGGCGCTCGACGGCGGCCGCATGTTCCTCGAGTGGCGGCGATTCCAAATCTTGGGTCACTGGATGTCTCGGGTTCATGTCGAAGGTCGCTGTGCCGTCAAGAGTTAGCTCCGTAGCCGGCTAGATTTCGCCCGACGAGCGGCTGGGCACGCGATGAAATCCTGAGGATTGACCACCTTGGCATCCTAAATCAGCCGCGGTTTGGTCACAACTCACCCCCAGTCGCCTAAGCTCCGGTTTCAAACTGGTTTTTCTTTGCAGGCCGGCAACGCTGTCGTTAAGCTGTCCGACTCTGACTTTTCAAATCGTAACCTATTGGCTAAGCAGCATGAGACGTACTCAAACATCTCTCTTCTCGAAAACAAGTCGAACACTGATCTGCCTGACGGCTTGCGCGACGCTGTCCGTTCGCGCCGACGCCGCCACGCAACTTCTCGCGATCACCGGCGATTCACAACCAGGCGTTGCCGGCGCGCTGTTGCAGTTGGTCACCCAAGCGGCGCTCAACGACGCCGGACAAGCGGCGCTTTTGGGGACGCTCAAAGTTGGCGCCGGCGGCGTCACCGCCGTTAACGATGGCGTGGCCTGGCTACTTAGCGGCGGCGGAAAGCAGTCGCTCGCTCGAACCGCAACCGGCGGAGCCCCCGGCGCCGGCGCCGATTCGTTCACGGCGCTGCAAAGCATTTCCATCGATAACAACGGAACAGCCGCGATATCAGCGACGCTCGCCAGCGCCAACCAAGGCGTCTGGCGTTACCCGGGTGGATCCGGATCGCTGGTCGCGATGACCAACGTGAGCGCCGTGCCGGAAGTCGCGAGCGCGAAGTACGATCTTTTTGTCGCCGGCCTGACACAATCGACGTCTGGCGCGATGGTGCTCAACGGCCGCATGGCGCAAGGAGTTGGCGGCGTTACCTTGGCGAACGATCGAGGCGTATGGCTGTATGACGGCGCGAGTTCCGCGCTCGTGACCCGTGAGGGCCTGACCACAGTGCCCGGCGTATCGGGCGGCAAGTTTCAAACGCCGACAGCCACCAGCCTCAACACGAGCGGCCAGGCCGGCGTCATTGCTTCAATGGCCGTCATGGATGAGGTCAATTCGCAGAATAGCTTGGGCGTCTGGCGGTTGGCCGCGGGAAGCGGTGATCTGGTCGCCCGTCGCGGCGTGGGAAATGTCGGCGGCGTGCCGAGCGCCTCCTTCGACTCCTTTGACAACGTCACGATCAACGCCGCTGGGCAGATGGCGTTCAACGCGGGACTAGCCCTCACCGCTGGCGTGACGACCGCGAACAGTTCCGGCATTTGGAAATCCACAGGCGGTCCTGGCAATCAGTTGGTCGCGCGTTCCGGCAGCGGCGGCGTGCCAGGCGTCGTCGGCGCGGATTTCAACGCGTTCGGCGCCTCGCTGCTAAACGACGCCGGTCAAATCTTGTTTCGCGCTACATTGACCTCGGGCGTGGGCGGCGTCGTGGATGGAAACTCGATTGGGTTGTGGTCGATTGGCTCCAGCGGAAACCAACTCGTCGCTCGCACTGGCAGCGGAAATGTGCCGGGCGTCGCCGGGGCCAGCTTTGCGGACTTTGGCGCCCTGGCCTTCAATGCGTCAGGCTTCGCGGCCGTTCGTGGCACGCTGGCCGTGGGCGCAGGCGGCGTCTCCAGCGCGAACGACGTCGCCTTATGGGTCCTGAACGGCAGTGGCGGCGGCGCACTCATCGCCCGAGAAGGCGGTACGCTCGCCGGACGAACGATTGCCGATCTCGATTTCACCGGCGGTTCGGCCGGCGGCGACGGCCACGCGCGGGCATTGAACCAAACCGGTCAGTTGCTCTTCAAGGCAACGTTCACCAACGGCGACGAAGGCCTGTTCCTCTACACGCCGGCCAGCACCGCCGACTTTAATGGCGACGGTTTCGTTAATGCTGCCGACCTGTCTTCATGGAAGTTGGGCTTCGGCACATCGCCAGACGCTGCTACCTCTCAGGGCGACGCCGACCACGACGGCGATGTCGACGGCGCCGACTTTCTACAATGGCAGCGGCAGATCACGACAAGTGGCGCCGTCGCTGCCGCGCCCGAGCCAGCGGCTCTGTCCATGCTCCTTTCCGGCATGGTTGCCATGTGCCTAAGATTAAAACGTGGAGCAAGGGACGGGGCTACGATGTGATCGCTCCGCACAAGCACGACCTCACCCGATTCGATTTGCATGCGGTTTCGATTGCTCACGTACAACATTCACAAAGGCATCGGCGGACTCGATCGCCGATACGATCTAGCGCGGATCGTCGAAACCATTCGCCACTATCAGCCGGACGTGGCGTTGTTGCAGGAAGTGGACGACGGAGCCAAGCGTTCCCGGCACGATTGCCAGGTGGATTTGCTCGCCGAGGCGGTCGAGCTGCCCCACCGGGCGTTTCAGCGCAACGTTCGGCTGCGGACGGCCGGCCACTACGGCAACGCGGTCCTGAGCCGTTTTCCACTTGCCAACCCGGAAGATCTCGATCTCACGATCCGCTTCAAAAAGCGGCGCTGCGCCCTGATTTGCCGTCTGAAGGCGACCGCTGGCGATCGTCACCGCACCATCGCCCTGGCTAACGTCCATTTGGGCTTGGCGGGATTTGAACGGCAGATTCAACTGCGAAAGCTGCTGGCCTATGGTTCAGTACACCGTACGCATGACGAGACGCCAATGATTATCGCCGGCGACTTCAACGACGTCTGGGACAATCTCGGCAAACGCGTCATGCATCCGGCCGGCTTCCAGTTGGGCAGCGGCAGTGTCCGAACGTTTCCGGCGGCAGCCCCCCTGCGGCGGCTGGATCGGGTATTCTATCGCGGACCCATCACGGCGATTGCGTCCTTTGCCGGCCATACAAGCGCCGCACGACGGGCGTCGGATCACTTGCCCTTGATCGTGGATTTCGAGTTGAGAGAGTAGCCATTGGCTAAGTTCGAGGGGCCAGCCATATCAGTCGCGTTGCGTTTCAAGCAGAATAGATCAAGTGACAACTGACGACTGATCCCTGGCGACCGGCCGGCGCCTGCCCATGCTCCTCTTCGCCATCACCGATACATTGTGGTCCTGGGGATACTGGACCCACGTCGCGATCCAGATCGTGCTCACGTTCCGCGTCGTCACGCAGCGGCTCATGACCGGCGAGACGCTTGCCTGGGTCATGATCATTTGGGTCTTTCCCGTCATCGGGCCGCTGGCGTATTTGTTGTTCGGCGAACTTCGTCTCGGCAAGCGGCGCGCACGCCGCTTCGCTGAGCTCTACCCGCCCATCCGCCGCTGGCTCGCCGAAATCCCCCATCGCAGCCTGGTCGATTGGTCTCGCCTGGACCCCGAATTCGAACCGCTCTCACAAATGGCCGAGCGCACCGTGGGCGTTCCCGCACAGCGCGGTAACCTGGTGCAGTTGATCGACGATTGGCAGGAAGCTTTTGATCGCATCATTGCCGACGTGAACGCGGCGGAGCGAACCTGCCACTTTGAGTTCTATATCTGGAGCAATGGCGGCCGTACCGAGGAAGTCGCCGAGGCGCTTATTCGCGCCGCACGCCGCGGCGTGGTGTGCCGTGTGCTGGTCGATGCGATGGGCAGCCGCGCCTTTTTGCGGAGCGAAACAGCCGAACGCATGCAGGACGCCGGCGTACACGTTCACGCGGCTCTACCCGGTGGGCTGCTGCGCTTGCCGTTCGTGCGGTTCGATCTGCGACTGCATCGCAAAATCGTCGTGATCGACGGCCGCATTGCCCACACGGGCAGCTTAAATCTGGTTGACCCGCGATTCTTCAAGCGCGACGCCGGCGTAGGCCAATGGGTGGACGCGATGGTGCGCCTCGAAGGTCCGGCCGTCGAGGCCCTGGCGATCACCTTTCTCGCCGACTGGTTCGTCGAAACCGACGAGCCTCTCGAGGCGCTCCAATCCACGGGCGATGCGCATCCCCAACCCAGCCGCGGCGATTGTGCCGTGCAGGTGATGCCCTCCGGCCCGGCGACTTCCGCTCATGCCGTCGAGCAAGTGCTCATCACGGCCATCTATTCGGCCCACGAAGAGCTTGTCATCACCACGCCGTATTTCGTTCCCAGTGAACCGTTGAGCCTGGCCCTGGTCGCCGCGGCCCGGCGCGGAGTCAAAGTCATTTTGGTGTTGCCCGCACGCGTCGATTCAAAGCTCGTGAAGTACGCCAGCGGCGCGTTTAAAGGTGATTTGCTGGAAGCGGGAATCCGCATCGCCACCTTTAGCGACGGCCTATTACACACCAAGAGCGTCACGATTGACCGCACGCACGCGCTGTTCGGCTCGGTGAACCTCGACCCGCGGAGCATGCGTCTTAACTTCGAAATCCTGTTGGCCATTTATAATCGCGACTTTGCGGCGCGATTACGCGACTTGCAGCAACAATATATCGATCAGTCGTTACTTTTAGATTATGCGGCCTACCAATCCCGGCCGCGGATTCGGCAGACGGCGGAAAACTTTGCCCGGCTGCTGAGCCCGCTCTTGTAATAGGCGCCGGGTTTGCGGGGCGAAGGCCGCCCGCTTGAATTCCGTCGCCCAAAAACCCGAAGAATGCAGCAATGATGACCCGCCGAGAAGCGTTGGCCGCCGGCCTATCAGTTCTGCCCGTGGCCGCCGCGTGGCGGACTGTGACGGCGGCTGCGCCTCCACCGCTCACCGAAGGCCGCGTGAAGCTGCCAAACGGCCGCCGGCTTGGCTACGCGGAGTGCGGCAATCCGACGGGGCCGCTTGTGCTGTACTTCCACGGCACGCCTGGAGCGCGGGTTGAGATCGGCCTGATTGCCGAGGAGGCCGCGGCGGCTGGCGTACGGCTGATGGCCGTCGAGCGACCGGGCGTCGGCTTATCGGACTTTTACACCTGCCGCCGAATTCTTGAATGGCCGGCCGATGTCGCGGCATTTCTCGATGCCACCGGCTATGCCGGCACGGCCGTGGGCGTGATCGGCATGTCCGGCGGAGCGCCCTACGCCCTGGCTTGCGTGAAATGCATTCCCCAGCGACTCAAACACGTGGCCATCGTTTCCGGCCACACACCGATGAACGCCCCGGTACGGCCCGGCAATCAGGACAATCTCATCTCCTTTGTGACCCGCCGTCCGCGCTTAGCGCGCGCGGGTTTCAATGTCGAGCTCCGGGTTCTGAACCGCAATCCAGATAAGATCGCGCGCAAAGTCCAGCAGTGCTGGTCGGAAGCCGATCGTCAGCTCGTCAACTGCAATCCGCAGTACTACGCAACATTCGTTCGCACGCTCTGCGAGTCAGCCCGTCATGGCGCCGATGGCTTGATTCAAGCGGTGAACTTGCTGGGAAGCGATTGGGGATTCCGGCTGTGCGACCTGCCGTACGTGCCGACATCCATCTGGCAAGGCGGCTGCGACCCGATCGCAACGCCTTCGATGGGCCACTATTTCCAAGAGCAGATCGCCGGCAGCGAGCTGACCATCGATCCACGTGCGGGCCATCTAACGACGCCCAAGTGGCACGCCGCGGAGATTCTGTCGCGATTTACGGCCACGGTCGCGCCGCAGCCGAAGCTTGAGAGCATTCCGGCGCAACCCCGACCTAGCTAGGTCGGGGCTATTGGTGGGCGGCAGTCGCGGAATTGCTATGATTAAACGCGGTCCAAGAGCCGCGTTTTCCGCTAGCATTCCCTCCGTCCACGCGCACCTATGGCCACTCGCAAGACGCTCGGCGGCGTAATCCACGCCTACCAGCAATACGACCCCAAACGGTTCCCCAGCCCGACGCAACCGCCGCCGGACATGGTTTCCAGCGCCTTTGAGCACATGCTCATGTTCGGCGAGCGGCGCGAGCTGACCGAGGAGGAGCTGGCCCGGGCCGTGCGGATCGATCCCAGTCAAATTGCCGGACTGGGGCCGAGCATCGATGCCCTGCTCGCGATGCTTCGCGAACGGAAGCGAAAGATTCTCCAGCGCTTCGAGACGAAAAAGGCACAGTGCGACGCGGCTCAGGCATTCGCCCAAGAGGCCCACCAAATCAGAGCGCCACGCTCGCTGCGCGATCGCTACCAGCGAGCGGTGATGACCGAGCAGCTTCGTGACCTAGAGCGCCTCTGGTACGCCACCGGCGACGATCAATCGCCATTTGCACGCGAGCTGGTGAAACTCATCGAAACCCTCGGCGAAAAGTACGAGGTGGACCAACTCGCGGCCAAATACGAGTTCACCGGCCGCGACGCGATGACCGTGCCGCAGGCTCTGGCGGTGAAGGAAGAACTGGAAAAGATCGACGAGCTCATCAAGCAACTCGAAGAAGCTCGTAAGACGGCGCAAATCGGCGTCATCGACATGGAAGCCCTCGCCGAGTTCGCCGAGCCGGGTGACATCGAACAACTCAGTGCCCTGCAGCAGCAGGTGCAAGATTACCTGCGCGAGATGGCC
>JAICUM010000042.1 GCA_025935855.1 Pirellulales bacterium
GAAGGCTTCCACCAACCCCAACGCCCCATGTACCAAATCGGCGGGTAGCCACTTCGATCTTATTGACTACGTAGGCGACTAGGCATGTTGGAACATGAATTGGAAGAATGGTCTTGGTACTGGACAGACAAGAAGTCCGATTATGTTCTCGTCTACGCCAACGATGATTGTGATCAGCAAATTAAGAACAGCTTGATATTCAACGTGCGCGAATGCTGCTGGAATCTCATTGAGGATAACGAGCTTGCAGAGCTGATCAAGCAACGAATGCTGGGTGCCGGCGTGCCCATCGTTACGATGGAATACATCGCGAAAGTGAAAAACGACTTAGAATACCGAATCAATGAAATGCTCGAACGAGGCGAAGCTCCTCGCCTGATTAATGAAATGATCAGATCATACACGCGCGAGTCCGATGTCGAATGAGCGGCATTGCGTTACTCGCGCTCCTTGTCGTTTGACCCATCCTTTTCCACTCCGTCAGCTTCATCGTCACCTGCCTTCCCTTCCATCGGCAACCCCTCCGCCCCCGCCGGTCCCTTCCCCGCCTCCGTCACCCCAATCACCGGCTTCACCTCCCCTTTCGCCTCAGCCGCCGGCGCTCGCAGCCGCAGCGCCTTCGCCATCGCCTGCCGGCTGTAGTCGATCGACTCGCCCAGGATCCGCGCCGCTTCCTGATCCGCGTGAAAGCCCATCGAGTTCTCGCTGCTCACGAAATCCAGCCGCCACATCGCCTTCTTCTGCAGCTCGAGGATCGGCTTGAGGTCCTCCTCCTTCGCCCCCGCGCCTTGCGCTTCGCGAATTGCGTCGAGCATCTCCGTCATCGCGACGGCCGCCCGTTCAAGCAGCGCCGCCGTCCGGTTCTGAATCGTCGCCACCTTGTCCCGCAGCTCCGCCTCCGGCACGTTATGGCACACCTGGCACGAGTTGTTGATCGACAACAGCGGGCTCTTCACCCAATGGCTGCTCACCTTTCGCGCGCCCTGCCGCTCATACGGCATGTGGCAGTCCGCGCACGCCACGCCGCTCCTCGCATGCACGCCCTGACTCCACATCTCGAATTCCGGATGCTGCGCTTTCAGCACATGCGCGCCCGTCTCGCCGTGCTCAAAATCGTAAAACGGCGTCCCGTCGGGGAACTTGTGCTCCGCGTACGTCGCCTCAATCTGTTCGACTTTCAGCCCTTTATTCCACGGGTAGAACAACGTCTCCTTCGGCCCGCAGTAATACTCGACGTGACATTGCCCGCACACGAACGCCCGCATCTCCTGCCGCGACGCGTCCACATTTGGATCATAAGGCTTCGCTCGATCCCCTTTGCGCCACCGCTCGACGCTCGGCAGATGCGGCACGGGATCATCGCTCGCCGCCAGCGCCGCGATGCCCTGTACGAATCCGGGTCGCGTCACACGTACCTGCATCGTCGCCGGGTCGTGGCAATCAATGCAGCTCACCGGATGCGCTTCACCGACCGCATGCGGATCCCTCGCCGCTTCTCCTTTCGCCGCTTGCGGCTTAGCGTCCTTTTCAATCCCCTCCGCGTTCGCAGCCGGCGTCTCAATCTCCCCCGCCACCCCGCCTGGAAACAGCGGCTTCGATTCGCCCGGCGTGCCATCCGGCGTCTTCATGAGCTCCTTCCGCGCCGTCGCATAATCCATCGCCGAAGCCAGCTTGAACCCCTTCATTACCGCCGGCCAGTTGAAGTCCGCCGCCAGCGCCTCGGCATCTGCCTTCTTGCCGTCCGCCTCCAGGCCCAGCCGCCGGTACGTTGCCGTAATCGCGGCATGGCAGTGCAAGCACGCCCCCGGCTGCGGCCGCTTCGTCACGCGCTCCGTCACTTCCTGATCCTGCAGCATGTACGCATGCCCGCGGGCCTCGCGGTAGTCGATGCTGAACGCGTATCCCGCGTACAGCCGCCGCAGCCACGGGTGCTTCTCCAGCTTGCTTTCCGGCATCGCGCTGGAGCCGCCGTACTGCGTCCGCACCGTGTCCACCGTCCGCCGGTAGGTGTCGAACTCCGCCGGCCAGTTCACGCCCCACGGCACGGGGTCGGTCGTCACCTCGTTCACTTCCACCAGCCGCGTGAACGGTTGCCGCGATTCTTCCTTGTGCTCGAAGATCGTAACCAATAGAGCCGTCACGCCGAATGTCGCGACTGCCACGAGCAACAGCAAAGCGGCCCACAACCAGCGGCGGCCGCGCCGCGGTTTTGATTCAGACGAGTCCATCGACGTTCACTCCCAAGGCAAAGAATCGGGTCGCTGTATTTCAGTCCGCCGACGGAACGCGTGCCCCACGTCCGTATGGCAATGCACGCACGAAGGCGCCTCGGCATGCGGATCGCCGGCCGTCATGTCCTGCACCACGTCCGCGTGGCAGTGCAAACACGCCGCCTGCGTCACCTTGCGATTGCGCGGCTTGATCTGGATCGGCTCCTTGAAGTTCTGCAGCGTGAACGCCAGCGAATGAAAGAAGCCATTTTCGCCCTTCACCGCCCATTTGCCGACAAAGTCGTGCGGCAGATGGCAGTCATTGCACACCGCCATGCGCCGATGGCTGGAGGCCATCCACGAGTCGTAGTGGTCCTGCATCACATGGCAGTTGATGCACCCCGCCGGATCGTGGCTCAAATAGCTCCACCCGCGGCCATACCCGAATGTGAACGCGCCGACGCCCACCAGGACGCCGAGCATCGAGATCAGTGTCCCAAGAAGCAATGCCCGCCGCGATACGCCGGGGCAACGAGTTCCTTTGCGGCGAGTGGCTTCAATGCCTGGCATCGGTTCTAGAACTGCGTGACGCTTCGATTTCGGACCGGCATTGCTTACCGGAAACGAGAAGAGTTTTCAATCACAGGGCTAATCAGTTTTTTAAATTGGGGTGCCATGGCCACGGAGGTCCTCCGACGTGGCCATGTGGATTCAGGGCTCTTCATGCCCACCCAAACGTGGGCGTGGCACGCTATTTTGATTTACTGATTGGCCGTGATTCTCAATCACCGCGTCTCGTTTTTAGCCGCGCCATCTGCTACGATGGCGGCGATTTTGTTCACTTGTACATGTACCGGGGGAAGTCAGCGTCAGCGCGCCCCGGGGAGCTGGGCGTTTTGGGGCCAGGCTCGTTTCACCTCGATCCCAGAACCCCATGTCGTTCATATCTTCAGAAGGGCAGTTGCCGACGCGGCTTACAACGTAATTGGCCCAAGCCGCCAAACGGCAAGGGGCCGCTCCGCTGCGGGCGCCGTCCCAAAACTGCCGTCAACTTCGATGATCGCAACATCAACAACATTCAGTGGATGCAGTCTTCATCGTCAACGTAAGTCGAAACTTCATCGACTTATGGGACCGTGCACCCCCGTTTTTTCTTCCGCACATGCTCCCAAAAATCCCAAAAGCAATCTCAAAGCAGCCTCTTCTCGGCCACCACAGCCACAAACCCAACTCGCCCACTTTGACGACACCCGCCGCGAACCTGATACAAAGCCAACTACGAATCAACTCCCCCGGATGCACCAAACCCCATACGATTCAAGCAGTAATGTCCACGGCGCACCGTTTGCTTTCAATTCCGTTGGCAAACTCTGCCGATCGATCGCTAGCCGCTTCTTCACGGAACGAAACAGTCGCCCGCGCCACTCCGCCCAATACAGCGCGCAGCACTGCGAGCTCCCTAAATCCGGGAGAACCAGTCATGTCCTGCAAACCACTTTCAATCAGCAGCCGATGGCTTTTCGCGCTTGCCATCGCCTTTCCGACCATCACGTTCGCGCAAACTCCAACGCTGACCGACCCCACGGCTACCGACGCCACAACGAGTGAAACCCCGGCGATACCAACCGCACCGCAGCCCGCTGCTGCTGCCGCCGCGCCTGCGGCCGATCAGAACGCAGCCGATCAAAACGCCCCGGTCCCCGCCAACGCCAAGGATGCCATGCAGGTCCTCGACCAAGGCCCCATTCACGAAGCGTTCGCCGAGCCAATCGTCCTGGACCCGACCGCTCGCATCACGGTCGATCACCAGCCTCCCGCCCCCATCAACGAAGTCCCGCCCGACGTGAAGCCCGAAGGCAAAGACGTCCAGTGGATCCCCGGCTACTGGATGTGGAGCGCGGACAAGAAGGATTTCATCTGGATCAGCGGCGTGTGGCGCGACATGCCGCCTGGCCGTCGCTGGGTCCCCGGCCATTGGGGGAAGACCGACGCCGGGTTCCAGTGGTCGCCCGGCTTCTGGGCCGATGAGCAGCGCCAGGAAGTGCAGATGCTACCGCTCCCGCCCGCGTCGCTCGAGGTCGGCCCCTCCAGCCCCGCGCCAGCGGCCAACTTTTTCTGGGTGCCCGGCATCTGGATGTGGCAGAGCGGCAACTACGCCTGGCGCCCCGGCTACTGGTACGCCGGCCAGGCCAACTGGATTTGGGTCCCCGATTACTACTGCTACACGCCCGTCGGCGCCATCTACGTCAACGGCTATTGGGACTACCCGCTCGCCAGCCGCGGCCTGCTCTACGCCCCCGTGTGGTGGTCCTCGCCGGTTTACGGCTACACCGGCTTCTATTATCAACCCTATAGCGCCATTAACTCCGCATTGCTGCTCTCCGCGCTGTTCGTGAATGGCAATTACCACCATTACTACTACGGCTACGGCAACTGGTGGAACGGCGGCGTGTGGGGCAACAACGGCTACTATCCCTGGTGGGCCTGGAACAGCCGTGGCCGGGGCTACGACCCGTTCTTCGCCTATCACCACTGGCATGACGGCCACAATCACAACGATTGGGTGAACAACGTCCGGCAGGACTTTAATCGCCATCAACAGCAGTTTGCCGATCATCGCGGCCAGTTCATCAACGGCGGCGCCAACAACGGCGGTCCGAACCGTGGCGGCCAGGGCAATCAGCATTTCAACCAACTGATCAAACCCGCGGATCAGCTGGCCCGAGACAATCGCAACCTGGTGCTGAAGCAGCTCGATCCAAAAGAGCGAAAAGTCGCGCTCGACCAGGTTCACGATTGGCAGCGCATGCGCGAAGCCCGCACCGCGGCCGAAAACCATGCGGCCAAAAACGGCGGCGTGAACATCGTCGGCCACCAGAATGTCCAAGACATCTTGCGGAATGGAACCCACGGCCAAACGGCCAAGCAACTCGCCGGTAAGCTCGGCGTCGATGCCAAGGCGGGTGGCGCCACCGCGAATAACGAGGCTCGCCTGCGCGTCGATGCGCCGAATGGCCCGCGGGCTGTCTTCCACCTGCCGCCTAGCAAGAACGTCACGGGCGCCAGCAGCAATCAAGTCGTCAATGGCGCCGGCCAGCAAGGCCAAGCCTTGCCAAACCAAAACCAGGTGAAGCAGGCAAACCAGGCCAATCAGGCCGATCAGGTGCAAAAGCTCCGCGACCAATTGAACTCCCGTTTCGGCGGCAATCGCGGCGGCGACAACTCCCAGGGGGATGCGGCGCTTCGCCAATTCAACCGCGGCGTCGTCCAGCAGCCCAACGCCAATGGTCAGCCCGGCGGCAATCCATTCGTGCCGCGCGGCTTCCGCGCCGGCGACAATGGCGCCACCACATCCGGAGCCAATGCAGGCGGCGCCAATTCCAACGGTGGCAACGTAACCGGCGGGGCCAACAATGCCGCCGGTCCGCAAGTCTTCCGCGCCGCGCGGCCGCAGATCGATTTCGTCGGCCCGCGGCCGCGGCTCGATACCGGCGCCGCCGGCCAGCCAAGCGGCGACGCCAACCCCTTCCGCGGCGGCGGTCAAACGAACTTCGGCCGCCTCGGCAATTCGCAAGGCGGCTCCCTCGATGCGGCCACGCAGCTCTTTCGCGGCAACGTCGGCGGCAATAGCAACCTCGACACGCGTGCCTTCCACATGCCATCCGGCGCCGAGCGCAACGGCAGCCGATTCCCTTCCAGCGGCTCCAGCGGCGGCGGTTCAGTCCAACTTCCGTCGAGAAATCTAGACTTCCAGAATCTCCGCGGGGGCGATGCGGGCGGCGCCTTTCGCTCATTTAACGGCGGCGGCGCATGGAATCGTGGGGCCGCTGGCGCCGGAACAAGCGGCCCCGCCGTTCAAGCGGCGCCGCAGTTGCATCATCCCGGCGGCGCAATCAGCGGCGCGATTGGAGCGGGCGGCGGGGGCGGGAGTTTCGACCATCGCCGCGATCATCACTAACATTCAACGCCGTACTTGCAGCTCGTCGCGCACTTGAATCAATTGCGCGACGACGCTGATCGCGATCTCGCCCGGCAGATTGTTGCCCAACGGCAACCCCACCGGACAGCGAAGCTCCGCAAGTCGCTCCTTTGCAACTCCCGCCGCGGCAAGCTCGCGCTCCAGCACCTTCCGCTTCGCCATGCTGCCAATCACGCCGAGAAACGGAAACCGCCGCCGCTGCCGGAAGATTTCCTCCAGGATCGGCCGGTCCGTACGATGCCCCATCGTCATGCACAGGACAAAGGCGTCCTCGGGTAACGAAGCCACTTGGCTCGCAGGACTATCGCTGCATATTTTGTCGAGTCGTGGAGTTTCGGGCAATCGGTCCAGCCACTCTGATCGTTGATCCACGCAGGTGATCCAGCACTCCAGCGGCAACAGGCAGTGAACCACCGCCGCCGCCACGTGCCCGGCGCCGAACAGCACGATCTGCCACCGGCTGTGGTTGTACGTTTCAAAAAACAGCTTCACCACGCCGCCGCACGTCATGCCGACGTCGCGCTGCAGATTCCACTCGACCAGCTCCGCGCGTGGCGCCGCCCCATGTGGCGCCCGCAGCATCGCACGGGCGTGATCAATCGCCTTCGCCTCCACCCGACCGCCGCCAACGGTGCCCATGTCCAAACCCGCCGCCGTCACCAACATCTTGCTCCCCGTCTCCGACGGCGTGCTGCCCACCGTGTCCACGAGCGTCACACTGGCAAACGCCGCCCCGCTGGCGGCCAACTCGGCGAGGCGTTCAACAAATCCGTGCGGTGCAGGCATGTTCTGATTCTACTTTGAGTCCGCCAGGACGCGCAGCCGCTTCATAAGACGTTTGAACCGCTCAAAACCAGCGGCTCGATCCACCGTCGGCGGCAGCGGCGAGGGGACGCGGAACAGCCAATGGATCCAGTTCACCGTCGAAATGACCGTGCCGCTGGCGTCGAAGAATCGGATCGCCTCAAGCTCCGCCGGCGCCAGCGGCCGGACGGAGTCATACGCCTTCAGGCCAATCTCCCAGCTCTGGCGATCATCCTCTACCAGGCTCCCAAGCAGGCGTGCAATGTCGCCGGCATAGGCGTCGAATCCGAGGGCCGCCAGGTCCAGAAGCCCCGTGACCGCATCACCGGTGAACAGAACATGGTCGTGCCACACGTCGCGCAGGCACCAGCCGAGCGGCAAGCGTTCATCCCACCAGCGCGGCGCCTCGTCGGCCAACGGAAGGGCCGCTCGCTCCGCCATGACGACCGCTTGCCGGGCCAGCTCCAACCGCGCGTTTGAGCCCGCCTGTCGCAGGGCTCGCTCAAGCAGGCGCAGTTCCTGAGTCAAAAGTTGTTCCAGCCGGCTTCCACGCCGGCGCAGCGCCGGAGACGTGTCGCTGGATTCCGGCCACCAGGTGAGATCCTTGGGAATGAACCGCTCAGTCTCCACGTGAAGGCGAGCGAGGATTGAAAGGGCGGCGTTTAATTTTTCGGGCGAAGGATGCGTCCAGTAATCCGCGGCGCCGGGCAACCAGTTCGCGACCTCCC
The DNA here is from genome assembly GCA_025935855.1 of Pirellulales bacterium. Classification (GTDB taxonomy): domain Bacteria; phylum Planctomycetota; class Planctomycetia; order Pirellulales; family Lacipirellulaceae; genus Lacipirellula. The sequence continues at coordinate 7,722 of JAICUM010000042.1, forward strand.
ACAAGGCGCCGTCAATCTGCGCGACCGTGTTTCCCAAGGGAGACCGCCGCGGCGCCGGCACTGGAAAGCCCAGATAGGCAACAAGCCGCTGGAAGTCATGGACGCCCGCGATCCGCCCGGCGACAGCCCGTTCCGGCCATTTTCGAAGCGCCCAACTTCTATCGCGGTGCTCCGCCTTCCAGACCTGCGCGCCGCTGAATCCGGCGTGTACGGCCGGATCAAACCGCGCTTGTGCGGCGTCATCAAACCAATGGAACAGCGCCTGGCGAGGCTCGGTCATGGACGTGCCGTGGAATGTGCCGGCTCGCCTCGAACGTCGGCGAGCGGTATGCTCAAGCTTAACCATTCTGCGTTTCGAGAGGATGAGGCGGCCCCGTGAAACTCATCGTTGCCATCATTCAGCCCCCCAAGCTGAAAGCCGTGCAGGAAGCCCTGCGTCGGGTCGGGGTCGCAAGGCTCACCGTCGGCGACGCGATGGGCTTTGCCCGGCAGCGCGGGCAGGACGAAACCTATCGCGGCTCGGAGTACAAGACGAATTTGCTACGCAAGGTCGCTCTGGAAATTGCCGTGAACGACGACTTTGTCGAGCGCACCATCGAGTGCATTCAGCAGGTGGCGCGCACAGGAGCGGAGGGCACCATCGGCGATGGCAAAATCTTCGTGCTCCCCATGGAGCAGGCAATCCAAGTCAGCGACGGCCACCGCGGCCCGGGGGCGATTTAGTAGTCGCTAATATCGAGATGCACGTCCTTCTCGTTTCGGCTGACATCATGCTCGCTTCCACGGCGAACGGCATTGCTGGACGGCACGGTCTGGAAGCGACTGGCACTGTATCCGCTGAACAGGCCATTCGATTAGCGGAATCCCCATTTCCGCAATTGGTGGCGATCGACTTGCGGCTGCCCGAACTGGACGTTGAATCGTTCGTGTCGCGTCTTCGGCGGACCAATCCCCGGCTCAAAATTGTCGCCTTTGCTCCGCACGTGCACGAGCAGTCGCTGGCCGCCGCGAAAGCCGCCCGGTGCGATGAGGTGTTCACTCGCGGGCAATTCGAGCGACGGCTCGAAGCTTTGGTCTCGGAGCTTAAGGCGCCGGAGGAATGGGGGCCGAGGATGGGGGAGTTTGAGCCGGAGTCTTAGGCTCAGCCACCTGCGGCACGCCCGTGCGGATGTCGGTCGCCAATGAGGGCAAGCCAGGCCGCGGCTCGCCTTCGTCGAACTTCACCTCGCTGACATCCGTGGCGTCGATGTGGCGGCGAAGCAACAGATACACGCCGACGGCGGTTGACCACAAATAAGCCAGCGGAAAGGCCAGGGCGATCGCTTCGAACCCCGCGTCCCAAAAGCGAACGAGTCGCGCGGCGGTGCGGGTCAGCGAGCTCCATTGATCGCGGTCCACGTCCAGCGAGCGCTCGAAAAGGTCAAACGCACGGTCGTGCCCGGCGCCAAGGGCGACCGCCCAGTGCGTGGCGTCGAGCGTTGTGCCGACGACTACGTTCACGGCAGCCTGGCCAAGCAGGCCCAAGAGTCCGGCGAACACGACAAACAGAAACGCGTGGAGCGGACGCTGATAAACGTACGCGTAGGCGCGGCTGATGCCGTCGAAGGCGTCGGTCCGCTCGACCGCGACCGAGGCGGCCATCAGCGGCCAACCAAGCGCCAGCCCGATGCCAACCAGCGCGATCAACAGGGCGCCCAGAAGCACCACGAACCAGATCAGGCCCAGCAGCAGCGCGAGGAAACTGGCGCGAGCCATCAAGCCGGCGAGCATCAGGGGGATCGCCAGCAGCACTAGCGCAATGATCGCGATCACCGGGGCGCCGGCAAAGGACGGCCAGCGGCGGGCCGCCGACTTCAGCGCGACCACCGGGCCAATTGTTTCTCCGTGAGCGATATACAGCGCGGCGATGCGCGCGATGGCGCCGCCAAACAGGGCCCACACGACGATCGTCCACGCCGAATCGAGCAGCAGGCCAAACCACCGCCAAAACCCGTCGGCCAGAAGCATCCGGCGAAACGGCTCAGTGGTCCAACTCCAGGCATGAACAAGCGGCCCTCCGATCGTTTCAAACTGGAACGAGAGACCCTGGTTGGTCGCCATGGCCACGTGGCCGGCCGGGCTGGGAAACGTGGCGCTCGCCGGCAGCGGCTGGGGTAGGGCGACGTTGGGAAACTCGACGGGCCAATTCGCGCGTCCGATCGCGTTTGGTTCGGCATCGTTGAGAATCAGGCCATCGACGAGTCGCCAGCCGGCTTGCGTGATCAACAGCCCAGCCAGAGCCAGAGCGAGCACCCGAAACATCAGCGAGACGCGCGCCGCTCGCACGAGCAGCAGCCAGGGAAACAACGAAGACCAGCGGACCGAGGTGATCGTGCCGGGAGGGTTTGACATAGCGGCAAGCGGATTTCAGAGGAACAGATCGCGATCAACCGGTATTCAGAGCGATCGAATGACTGCGATTATAGTTACCGACCCGTCGCCGTGCAGTGGCGTAGGTCCCGCTTGCCGAGCGGGACCTGAAGCGGCAAACGAGCGATTAATCACCCAGAAGGCGACTGGCGCCGGAATTTTCCAGAGTGATTCTCTAGCCCTATCAACCCTTTGCGATCTTCTGTTAAATCCTCTTCAGTGAACAGAAGGTCGCAAAAGACGCAAAGGCTGTGGGCTCGAGAACTGGCGTGAGCTTCCTGTCTCTGGGAAGGTCTCCCGACCCGTAGTCAAAAAGTCCCTTCCGGCAGAAGGGACCTACTGGTCATCGCCCGGTTCGATTTGCTCCGGAACTTCGTCCGCATCGGGGTCCGGCACGACGGGCAAAGAAATGGCCTCGTCGAGCCACCGGCCCAGGTCAATCAGCCGGCAGCGCTCACTGCAGAACGGCATCGCCGTTGTTTCGGCGGAGGAGAATTCGCGTTCGCAGGTGGGGCAGCGCACGAAGAGTAAATGGTGAGTGACTGGAAGGAGCTAAAAGGCGGAGTGCCATGCCCACGTCCGCGTGAGCATGAGAAGTTCAAAGGCGCATGCCCACGTAGGCGGACCTCCGTGGGCATGGCACGCTCGCGGCGTTAGTCACCCTTGGGTTTTTTGGAGCTGGGTTTCGATTCGGTTTTGGCGGGTTTAGAGTCGCTGGACTTCTTGGTGGAGTCGCCTTCGGATTTTGCTTTCTCGCCGCCGCTCTCCGACCCTTTCTTCTCCTTCTCGGCGGCCTTTTTGTACGAGTCGCTCCGGTAGTCGGTCTGATAGAAGCCGGAGCCTTTGAACACCACTGCGGCGCCAGTGCCGAAGAGGCGGCGCAGCTTCAGCTTCCCGCACTTGGGGCACTTACGCTGCACCGGATCGTTGATGCCTTGAAATAGCTCAAACTCGTGGCCGCAGGCGTCGCACTCGTAATCGTAGGTGGGCATGGATAGCAGTCAAAAGTCGGCAGGGGACAGGGGACAGTAAGGAAACTTTTCGATTGGATGTGTTACAAATAATCGGCGACTGGCTACTCTCGACTTCTATTCTGGTCGGCCGCTCGAGACAATCACTTGCGCCGGCCGAACGACGCGGTCGTGCAATTGGTACCCAGGCTGGGCCACGAGCGTGATGTGGTCGGCCGGCACGTCGGCGGACGGCTGATGCAAAATCGCCGCGTGGAACTGCGGGTCGAACGCGCCCGTGGCGTCGATCTCTCGTACGTTGTGCTGGTTGAGCATGTTCAACAGTTGCTGGCGGACCAGGCGGATGCCTTCGACCAGCGGCCCTTGCTCGCCGCTCTTCTGAGCAGCTTCCATCGCGCGGTCGATGTTGTCGAGTACCGGGAGCAAGTCGCGCACAATCGGCATCGCTGCGTAACGCGCCGATTCGAGCAACTCGCGCGAGGTGCGGCTGCGGACGTTTTCCAGCTCCGCACGCAATCGCAAGTTCCGATCGCGCTCTTCCGCCAACTCCGCTTCGACGTTCGATTGTCCGCCGGTCGTTGTCTTTTCTCCCGCAATGCCGTCGGCTTTCTCGTTCGGAGTCGGCGCGCCGTCTTCGGTAGCGCCCTCAAGCTGTTCGTCGGTTGGATTAATGACGCCTCCGTCGCGGGGCGGCTGATCTCTGAATCGTGGGGTAGCCATGGGGATTCCTCCTGAAGCGCTGCGGTCGCAACCAAACCATTACTGCAAATTGGGGGGCGGCGCTTCGCATCGCGACCACCGGTCGCGGCTTTCTATCAATCCTGCTCCTCTTCGGGGCTGAAGAATTCTTTAACTTTGTCGAAAAAGCTCTTCCGCGCGGGGGCGACGTTCTTGTGCTCCAACTCCGCGAGCCGCCGAAGCAGCTCGTCCTCCTCGGGCGTGATTTTCTTCGGAACGTCGATCGCGACCTGGACCAAGAGATCGCCCACGCCCATGACGCGCGGGTCGCGCATGCCGTGCCCGCGGAGGCGAAATACGTGCCCTGACGGCGTCCCGGCGGGGATTTCCAGCTCGCGCGGGCCGCCCAGCGTCGGCACTTCCAGCGTCGTGCCGAGCACCGCTTGCGAGTATGTAATCGGTACGCGGCAGATCAGGTGCTGGCCTTCACGCTCGAACAGCGGGTGCGGCAGCACCGAGACGACGCAGTAGCAATCGCCCGGCGGGCCGCCGTTTGGGCTGGGCTCGCCTTGGCCGGTCATGCGGATCTGCATGCCATTGTCCACGCCGGCGGGAATCTCCACGTCGGTTTCAACTTTCCGCAGGATGCTGCCGGAGCCGCGGCAGGTCTTGCAGGGCACGGCGATGGTCGATCCTTCGCCCTGGCAGGCTGGGCAGGTCGTCTGCATGCGAACGATGCCGGCTTGCTGGATGACCTGGCCGCGGCCATTGCAGTACGAGCAGGTTTGGCGCTTCGTGCCCGGGGCGGCGCCGCTGCCTTCGCAGCTGGTACACAGCTCGTGGCGTTCGAACTCAACCGTCTTGCGAACGCCCTCGGCCGCTTCTTTGAGCGAGAGCGTCACCTCGGCCCGCACGTCCCGGCCGCGGCGAACCCGGTGTGTGCGGCCGCGGCTGCCGAAGATGTCGCCAAAAATATCGCCGAACGCCGAGAAGATGTCCTCGACGTCGGTGAAGTGGTGCACGCCGCCGTGGCCGTTCAGTCCCGCGTGGCCATAGCGATCGTAGCGCGAGCGCTTTTCGGGGTCGTTCAGCACCTCGAACGCTTCGCTGCATTCCTTGAAGCGCGCAATGGCCTCCTCGTCGCCCGGGTTCTTGTCCGGGTGATAGCGCACGGCGAGCTTGCGATACGCCGTGGCGATTTCCTTGCCGGAGGCGGTGCGCTCGATGCCGAGGACTTCGTAATAGTCGCGCTGGGCGGACATCATGGCGGGGCAGGGGCAGGGGTCAGTAGCCAGGGGCCAGTGGCGTCACTTTCGATTAACTACTGGCGACTGGCCCCTGGGCGGCTGGCTACTCGCTTCCTATAGACAACCGGGCCACTCGGCTTCTCAGGCAAATCGAGTGGCCCGGCGGATACGTTTAATTATACATCCTGTACCTGTAGCCGAGTCTCTCCGAGACTCGAATGCCGGTTTCGGAAAAACCGGCCTACGTTAGCGGATGCTGCCGCTAACGGCCCGCTTATCCTGATCCTTCGAATCGAAGCTCGTCACAAGCGCTTCGGTCGTGAGAATCAGGCCGGCGATGCTCGCGGCGTTCGACAGGGCCGTCTTCACAACCTTCGTCGGGTCGATGACGCCGGCCTTGAACATGTCCACATACTCGCCCTTATTCGCGTCGTAGCCGACGCCCGCAGGCTTGCGGCTGACCTCGTCGGCTACCACGCTGCCGTCGATGCCACTGTTATCGGCAATCTGCTTCAGCGGAGCGTCCAAGACTCCGGCAATGATGTCCACGCCGATTTTCTCGTCCCCCTTGGCGCCTTTGACCGCTTCAACCGCCTCGCGGCAGCGGAGAAGTGCCACGCCGCCGCCGGGCAGAATGCCTTCCTCCACGGCCGCCCGCGTGGCGTGCAGCGCGTCCTCGACGCGGGCCTTCTTCTGCTTCATCTCGGCTTCGCTGTTGGCGCCGACGGAAATGATGGCCACGCCGCCGGTGAGCTTGGCGAGCCGCTCTTGCAGCTTCTCGCGATCGTAATCGCTGGTGGTGTTCTCGATGCCCTTGCGAATCTGCTCGATCCGCTTCTGCACCTCGGCGTTGTTGCCGCCGCCCTGGACGATCGTGGTGTTGTCCTTCGTGGCGGTCACCTTCTTGGCCCGGCCGAGCTTATCGAGGCCGACATTCTCAAGCTTGAGTCCCAGGTCCTCGCTGATCATCGTGCCGCCGGTGAGCGCCGCGATGTCGGCGAGCATGGCCTTGCGGCGATCGCCGAAGCCGGGGGCCTTCACGGCGCTCACATTCAGCACGCCGCGAAGCTTGTTCACGACCAGCGCGGCGAGGGCTTCGCCTTCGATGTCCTCGGCGATGATGAGCAGCGCTTTGCCCTTCTGGCTGACCTGCTCCAGGATCGGCACGAGCTCGCGCAGATTGCTGATCTTCTTCTCGTGGATGAGCAGATACGCGTCGTTCATCACGCAGGACATGTCGGCCGGCGTGTTGATGAAGTACGGCGAGAGGTAGCCCTTGTCGAACTGCATGCCTTCGACGAATTCGAGCGTGGTGTCGGTGCTCTTCCCCTCTTCGACGGTGATGACGCCGTCCTTGCCGACCTTTTCCATCGCGTCGGCCAAGAGATCGCCGATCACGCGGTCGTTGTTCGCGCTAATGGCGCCGACCTGGGCGATCTGCTCCTTGCTGGTGACCTTCTTGCTCATCTCGTCGAGCTTTTCGATCGCCGCGTCCACAGCCTTGCGGATGCCGCGCTGCACGGCCATCGGGTTGGAGCCGGCCACAATGTTGCGGGCGCCTTCCTTGAGGATGGCGCGGGCGAGCACGGTGGCGGTGGTGGTGCCGTCGCCGGCGAGCGAGGAGGTTTTGTCGGCTACCTCATGCACGAGCTTGGCGCCCATGTTTTCAAACGGGTCCTCCAGCTCGATTTCCTTCGAGACGGTGACGCCGTCCTTCGTGACGGTGGGGCCGCCGAAGGATTTGTTGATGATGACGTTGCGGCCGGTGGGGCCCATGGTGACGGCCACCGCGTCGGCGAGCTTATCGACGCCGCGAAGCAGCTTCGCGCGGGCCGCGTCCTCGAACATGAGTTGTTTGGGCACGGTATGATTCCTTGGTATACGTGTGATCTGGTGAGTGGACGGGGTCGGGAGTCTTTTGCGACTGGTGAGTCACCATTCGTGGAAAGCACTCAGTCGCAAAAGGTTCCCGACCCCTTTTTGTCTAGCCGACGACTTTGGCGAGGATGTCGCTCTCGCGGAGGATCTTGTACTCCTCGCCGTTCACTTCGACCTCGGAGCCGCCGTATTTGCCAAAGATTACCTCGTCGCCGACGGTGACCGAGAGTTCGCCGCGCTTGCCGCTGTCGAGCAGCTTGCCGGCGCCGACGGCGATGACCTTGCCGCGCTGCGGCTTTTCCTTGGCGGCGTCCGGCAAGACGATTCCGCCGGCGGTGACTTCTTCGGCTTCGAGTGTTTGAACGACGACGCGATCATCGAGTGGACGGAGTTTGAGTTTGGCCATTGTCAGGTTCCTTCGGTTATGTCGTTATCTGAATATCGAATTAATGTTAGTTGTTAGCCGGCATCGTTTGGATGCCGCGCGGACGCGGCGCCGAGACGGCGCCGGCTAACTTTGGCGCCACCCCGATATTTGTGCGTCAATTACATCATGCCGCCCATGCCGCCCATGCCGCCCATTCCTCCCATGCCACCGCCCATTCCCCCCCTGCCGTGGTCGTGGTGATCATGGCCGCCGCCGGCGGGCTCTTCTTCCTTCGGGATCTCGGTCACGAGCGAGTCGGTGGTGAGCAGCAGGGCCGCGACGCTCGCGGCGTTCTGCAGGGCGGTGCGGACGACCTTCGCCGGGTCGATGACGCCGGCGGCGACCAGGTCGCCATATTCGTCCTTGTCGGCGTTGTAACCGTCGTTCTTGCCCTTGAGCTGTCGCACGCGGTTGACGACCACGGCGCCGTCCACGCCGGCGTTTTCGGCGATGTAGCGGAGCGGATATTCCAGTACTTTGCGAATAATGTCGGCGCCGAGCTTTTCGTCGCCTTCCAGGCCGAGCTTGTCGAGCGACTTCTCCGAGCGGAGCAGCGCCACGCCGCCGCCCGCCACGACGCCTTCGGCCAAGGCCGCTTGCGTGGCGGCGCGGGCGTCTTCGAGCAGCGCCTTGCGCTCCTTCATCTCGGTCTCGGTCACGGCGCCGACTTCGATTTCCGCCACGCCGCCGGCCAGCTTCGCCAGCCGCTCTTGCAGCTTCTCGCGGTCGTAATCGCTGTCGGTC
>JAICUM010000570.1 GCA_025935855.1 Pirellulales bacterium
ACCCCATCGCCGAGAAGTGGGCCGCTACCATGACCGAGAAATTCCCGGAACTTGCCGAGCGCGACTCCTCGTTTGGCCAGCTCCGCAACGCGATGGATTTGGCGGTCATCGGCGCCCTGATTGAAAAGGAGCACCTGCTCGATTTGGCTAGCCTGCAGCTCCCGCAGCTCATGCAACGGCACAAGCTGGCTGAATACCCGGCGCCGAAGCAAACCTCCAGCAAAGCGAGCGCCGTGAAGCAGAGCCACGATTGGCTGATCAGCGCCTCCGGCGGGGTCGAAATGCTGCCCTGGCACGTGGCCAGCGAAGTTGAAACCGTCCAGTCGCTGGGCGACGTGCAGAAGAAGTTCGCGGCCAGTTCAACAAACTTCTGGCAGCAATAGTAGCGGCGGCTTCCAGCCGCCAGCCAGTAGCGGCGACGTTTAGTCGCCGTGAATCGTCCCGCGATAGACGTCTCCACGCCATGCTCGCGGCGGCTGGAAGCCGCCACTACGGCCCTCGACTAAAAATCGCCGCTACGCCGAGGGCTTTGTCCATGCCCGCGGCCGCACCACCTGCTTCACCAGCCCGAGCTTCTCCAGCAGGCGGATCGTGATCCAAGTCGCGTCGAATTCCCACCACTTGTGTCCATGAGCGGCGGCTCGCTGATCGGCGTGGTGGTTGTTGTGCCAGCCTTCGCCGTTGCTCCACAGGCCGACGAGCCAGTTGTTGCGGCTGTTGTCGTCGGTATCGTAGTTGCGATATCCCCACACGTGCGTCACCGAATTCACCGACCACGTGATGTGCCACGTGAGCACCGTCCGCACGAACACGCCCCACACCAGGAGGCTCAACCCGAGCTGTGTGCCCGCCGCCACTGTCCCGCCGGTAATCCAGCCGATCGCAAAGCCAATGGCATAAAACACCGCCATGCTGGCCGCGTATACCCACAGCCAATTCCCGCCGCGCTCCAGCTTCATGTAGAACGGATCGCGCAGTAGATCGCGTGTGAATCGCGAGTAGTAGTTGATGTTTAAAAATTCGCGGTTCTTGTACATTAGCCAGCCGCAGTGGCCCCATAGGAAGTTTACCAGCGGGCTATGCGGATCGGGGCGTTCGTCCGAATGTTTGTGGTGGATGCGGTGCATCGCCACCCAGCATGCCGGTGTGTCTTGCAGCGTACACACGCCGAGAATGGCCAGCGAATGCTCCAGCCACTTCGGAGCGACGAAGCCCTGATGCGTCAGCAGCCGGTGGTAACACAGATTGATGCCGAGCGTACCAAAAATGTACAGCCCGGCGATAGCCAGCGCTACGCTCATCCAGCTAAAGAAGTACGGCAAGAACGCCAAGCAGGCGAGCAAATGGATCAGCGGAATTCCGACGGCATACCGCCAGCGAACCAGCTTCGGATCGATGGCCGTTTCCGGCCAAGGCAGCCGGCGCGAGCCGGAATGGTCGTGCTCGGCATTCGCCGGCGATGTGAGGAACGCGGCGTCGCCTTCCGGGGCGGCCGCTTCCTTCTCTTCCTTCACCGGCAGTAGATCGGTAGCCATCGCGTCTTTTGTCGCTTTCTTAGGCAGCGCACGCTGAGCCAGGTGGGACCGCGGACGACGCCGCGGCGGCAGGAGAAAACCCATTATACTAGCATGCCCCAGAGGGCCAACCTTGCTGCCGGCAAGGCATCGTGGAAGCCCCGCCAATCTCCTTACTCGCCGCTGTAATCTGTTTATCCACGCAACTTTCGCCAGCCTGGACAGTCGCCAAAAGGCGTTACGCTTTGCCAGCGCACCTCCGCCGCTCAAGCGTTCAAAACGAGCTCTCTCGTGGATGGCGTCCTGAGATCGACCACCCGGACGGCAGGCAGCTCCGCCGCCATTTTCGGCAAGAACTTGTCAACAAATCCAGCGGCCGCGAGTTCGCCAAGCTTGCCCGTCGAGTCCCTTGGAAGGCTGGATTTGAGTACCACCAGTTCGTCTGCCCCAAGCGTTATCGCCAGCCGTCCGGAAATCGAATCCGACGTCACATCCCAATTCCAGGGCAATCGCAGCCCCGCTGCATGCCGCTCGCCATTTCGCAGCCAACTCGCCGGAGAAAAAATCGTGGTCCCCGCGGCGCTCAATCGCTCTCGCAACGTGCATTCCTCATCAACAATCGTCAGCTCTGGAAGTCGCGCGTTGAGCAGTTGAGCCGTTACCGCGAGCAAGTCAACGCACATCCAATGTGTTGTCGCGTCATCCAGCGCTGACAGTTGGTTCCAGAAACGAATTTGGTCGGCAAGCCGACCGCCGCCAGCGAGCAGCACATTGTGGCCCGCACGCTGAGCGGCGAGCCAACCGCGTAGGCGATCCGGTAAATCCCGCAGATCAAACAAGCTGCCGCCAACTTTGATGACGCGTATCATCGTTCGGTACAGTTGTCGCAATGCTCTCGAGCCAGCACTGCAAGCGCATGGGCCGGTGCACAACGACTCACTGTTTCTCCCAATCGGCGACTCATCGCTATGATTTCAGGTCGCCACTCGATCCGATCGATTAACATGCGCAACACGGCTTCCCCTTCGCCGCTGATGATGACCGATCGCGGCGCCTCGTTTAGCCGGCTCACGATCTGATCGACCGCCCGCTCAAGCTGCTGTAGCTGAGCTTCCCGGATCGCGGCCGCGGCGCGTTCTGCCGCTTCCAACGAAATGCTGTCCGTGTCCGCGCAGATCATTCGTGCCAGCCGAGCCCGCGCCGCTTCACGCGTGAACGGACGGCCGTCCGCGGTCTGTTCGTCATCCGGTCGCTCATCAAGTTGACTAAGCAAAAGATAAGCGTCCGCCGAGGTCGCGAAAAATTCCGCCGCAATCGGGCAATCGCCGTTATCCGAGGGCAGCGACCGCACGACCGCACAAACTGGCGTTCGTTTCACGCCGGTGTACACGAGCTCGCCGCTTCGAAGCCGCTCCGAGTCGGTTTTTCCAATCGCCGCCGGCCCATTTTTAAGAAGCGGAATCAGGTCCGTCGTCGTCGAACCCATGTCCAACAGCAGCGCCGGCCAGGAATTCACGAATCGGTTGGCGAACGCCGCTAGCGCGTGCCAGTTGCTCGCCGCCGCCAACAACGGCTGTTCGCACGCCAATGGCGGCGCGACGAAGCGGCCGTCCGTTAAGTACACGAGTACCTGACGCTGTCCTGCCGCTGACTGGACGGTATCAAGAATCGATTTCAC
>JAICUM010000470.1 GCA_025935855.1 Pirellulales bacterium
ATTTTCCGGGGGAGCGTCTTCGGCCTGATCGGCGCTAACGGCGCTGGAAAGACGACGCTCATCAAGCATCTGCTCGGGATGTTCAAGGCTCAGGCCGGCACGGTCGAAGTCTTTGGCCAGAATCCGGTGAAAAACCCGGTGGGGGTGCTGGGCCGCATCGGGTACCTCTCGGAAGACCGTGATCTGCCCGATTGGATGTGCGTGCGAGAACTCATGCGGTACACGCAGGCGTTCTTCCCGGATTGGGATGAGCACTACGCCGAAGAGCTGCGTGACATGTTCGACCTGGATCCCAATGCCCGGATCAAAACGCTGTCGCGAGGGCAGCGAGCGCGTGCCGGTTTGCTGGCGGCGATCGCCCATCGTCCGCCGCTGCTCATTCTGGACGAACCCTCTTCTGGACTCGACCCGGTTGTGCGCCGCGACATCCTGGGCGCCATCATCCGCACGATTGCCGAGGAGGGCCGCACGGTGTTGTTCTCTTCACACTTGCTGGACGAGGTGGAGCGCGTCGCCGACCACGTGGCGATCATCCATCGGGGCCGCATTATGCTCACGGCGTCGATGGATGAAATTAAAGAAACGCATCGCCGCATGACGCTGCGATTTTCGGTGCCCGTCATGACGCCGCCGACGCTTATTGGCGCACTGTCCTCAAGCGGCGCGGGCGCCGAATGGACATTTATTTGCAACGGTGAAAGCGGGCAGCTCCGCCGCGCCGCCGAAGCGCTCGGAGCCACCGTCGTGGACGATGCTCCGCTTTCGCTCGATGAGGCTTTTGTGTCACACGTCACTTCCTAGAAATAGCTCACAACCGGCGGCTAGCGCCCCGCGGCTGATTAACTTTTGCTGGCCCACGGAATAAACGCTCAGACCTCCGCCATGAAGGGATGATGGATGGACTGACGGCGACTTCCCTATTTACCACTCAACCCTCACTTTCCCGCGTGTCCCATGTCCGCTGCTGCCGCACTCACTCGTGAACTCTTTGACCGCGGCCGTTGGTCTCATTCCGCGGCCGCTTTGGGCGCCCTGGCCCTTCCGGTGATCCTTCTCAGCGCGCTTGCTCGCGAGGGAGGTCTCGATGCGGAAGACAAAAGCGCCCTGATCATGCACTTCGTCCTTTTGCAGTACAACATTGTCTGTTTCGGGGCGAGTCTGCTGGCCGTCGAGTGGAAGCTAAGTTCGCTGTACCCGTTACCGGCGACGACGACGACGCTTGTGGCCTGGCGGATGTTTCCGGCCGCGGCCCTGATGTTCGTCGAAACGGTCGCCTGGACGGCCATTCTTAATGCGATGTTTCATCTTGGCTGGCCGCTCTGGGGGCCCGCGCTCTTCGCGGCGGCGGCTTATGCCGCCATTGTCTCGGCGGTATGGATCACGCTTGGATCGCGGTGGATAGTCGTCGCGATCACGATGGTCGCGGCGGTGCTTGGCTTCTGGCTGAAATCGCGGTACGGCGGGCTGCACTCAGACCCGACGCACTTGTGGGATCAAACGACGCCGACGGAAGTGTTCACGCTCCTGGCGTTCACGGCCGTGGCCTATTGGCTTGCGGTTGTTGGAGTCGCCCGGCAGCGCCGCGGCGAGCGGCCCTTTACCCTGGGGCTTGTGGCGTTGGCCGAACGCCTGCTCAATCGCGTTCCGAACGCGGCCCTCCCACCGTTTCGCTCGCCGCAGGACGCTCAGCATTGGTACGACTGGCGGTACGGCTGGCTTACGCCGCTGTACATTCTCGCGGTCTTGTTCATTGGCATGATCGCCTGGATTTTTACCGAGCATGACCCGGTTGACCTGCTGCTGGGGGTTCTGGGAATCGCGGCTTTTTTACCGGCGGGCGCCTTGATCAGCGGCCTGGTCTTCGGCAACGTGAGCTCGCGAGGCGATCTCGTCATCGGCCAGTTTTTGGCCACCCGGCCGGCCACGACGTCCCAACTTGCCGCCAGCATCATTCGCGCGGCGGCGCTGAGTCTGCTCATTGGGTGGGTGATTTGGGCGTCGGCGCTCGCGGCAGCGGCTGCGGCCGTGGGAGTGGCAGCGCTCTCGGAGCGTCCCCTGGCGAGCTACATACTTTCCGAATTCCATCCGCGGCCGATTGCCGCCGCCCTTGTCGGCTCGTGGATCATTCTCGGAACGATGATCTCTGCCAGCCTCACGGGGCGAGCTAAAGGCATCGTTCAGGTCCTTCTCTCGGCGATGGGAGTTTTTATTGCCGTGTCGCTTGGCTCGAAGTGGATGCTCTCGTCAGCGGCCCAAGAGCAGCTTAATCAAGTCGTCGCCGTTTTGATGGGCGTCGGATGCATCGTCATCACGACGGCGGCGTTCAGCGCTGCCGTCCGCAGGGGTTTTATTGAGCTTACTACCGCATGGGGGTCGCTGATCGCATGGATCATGTTGACGATCGGAGCATCACTCCTGATCGGACGAGACATCACGCTGCCGGCCTATGCGTTCACGTTTGGCGTCCTGGCACTCGCCGTCATTCCGTTCGCCGCCGCGCCGCTGGCTCTGGCTTGGAACCGCCATCGATAACGGACGATTTGATCGCTAGTCGCCAAAATTGCGGGCAGACGTGATCCTCCGCCTTACGAACGAGCTCTCTCCAGAAGCGGTAACCGATGAAGGTGAACCGGACGCTAGCTTGCTGGCGGCTGATTTGATTCGCCACGGGCGCCAGCCCCGGTTTTGAGACTCCCTTTTTGGCCGCGAGACCGTCGGCATCGGCGCCGCAGTGGAAATAGACACAATTAGCAAAGCTCTGCGCATCACTAAAGTGATGCCCAATTCACTGCGCGCTAGCCTCTGATTTTGAACCGGCTTCAGGGCGTTGGTTGCCGTCATCGAGGGTGCTGGTAAGCGGTAAAACTTCGATCCATCCCCCAAAACACTTCGCGCGGAGCATGTTCATGAAACGGTTTGCACTACTCTGTTGCTCAGTGTGTGCGATGTACTTTGCGGCCTGGTTCGTGATTGTGATCGTCGAGCTAGAGGACCCGGCTAAACCGGCGCCGCGCATTTTGTTGATCAGCGGCGGCACAAGTGACGTGTGGCAGCGACTGGCGGCGGGCGCCTCAGCGGCGGCCGTGGAACTGGGCGTGACACTCCAGGTGGCTTTCCCATCATCCGACGGTCATCCCGAGGAGCAGATTGCTTTGGTTCGCGATTTTGATCTAGCGAGCGTTGACGGCGTCGCCCTGTGCCTCGCTTCGCCCGACTCCCAAATCGATCTGATTAACGACTTAGCCAAGCGCACCAGGCTCATCACCGTCGGCAAGGAATGCATGAAGTCAAAGCGTTTGTCCAACGTCGGATTCTCAGCCTACAGCGCGGGGAGGCTGGTCGCACGCTCGCTGTACGACACCCTCGCTGACGGCGGAACGCTCGTGCTACTTGCTTCACACAAAAACGTCGGCGCCGTTGGCGTGGAAACGGCTGACCGCATTGAGGGATTCAAAAAAGAACGCTCGGACGCCGAAGCATGCCCGTCGGCCCGTCACCTTGGCCTCATCGACATGGACGTCAGCGACGCACGCCTTGATTCGTCGCAGATCAGCTTGATCGCGACTTTGTTGGAGGTTGGTCCAGTCTACCTCGTCGCTGTTGACGATGGCGCCGCCGAGGCTGCGGCAGCCGTGCTCACATCTCTGCCGGAGAGCGGTCAGCTTGCCTTGGTTGTCTTCGACGCGACCGTGAGCACTCTCGACGCGATCGCTGCGGATCGCGTGGTCTTATCGACGTATGCCGACCCCTATCGGATGGGATACGAGGCCGTGCGCCGTCTCCATTCCTTTAGCAGGAGCACGGTCGCTGAACTTCCTGTGCCGGGATGCGGCAGCGAATGCCTGCGGACTGAAATCGTCGATAAAACCAATCTTGCCGCCATTCGCCAGCGTCTCTGCGCGCCGTCGCTTCGCGGGTAGTGGGCGGTGCTTTGTCTTAGCCTGAACCCAAACAGAACGCCTTATTTAGTCCGAGCATGCGCCGCCGGGAGTATGAAAGGCGCCCTCGAAAGTACCGCGGATTGCAACGCCGATGACGTTCAGCCGCGTGGCGAGAGCCCTC
>JAICUM010000340.1 GCA_025935855.1 Pirellulales bacterium
CCACCGCGCCCCCCAAGAAGCCCAGCGCGGTCGAATCGAACCCGCCGCGGCGGTACGCTTCGTCCATCAAGTCGAAGGCCAGCGCCGAAATCAATACGCCGCTGCCAAACGCCATAATGCCCGCGATCAACCGCTGCGGCACGCGCAAAAAGTAGCCCACCGCCGCGCCGAGTAGCAGGGCAGCCCCCGCCACGAATCCCCAAAAGCCTGCCTGAAGCCAAATCGGAACCATCGACATGCCCCCCTCCCCCGGCTCGACTGGCAATTCTCGCGCCTACTCCGATTCATGTCTCAGGCCGACGAGCACCGCCAGCCACCTTTCCGCTAATTAACCGCATACTTCACGGTCCACGGCGCTCCTGCTTCGAGCGCTTGCCGAGCCCATGCGTCACGAATCTTCGCCTATCGCAAGCGAACGACAACATAATACGCCCCACACATCTCGTGATGATCGCCGTCCAAAAACGTCGCCTTCAAATCCTGCGGCCCTGCCGAAAGCTCGACCTCAAAGCGGATGGAATGCCCGTCCGCTACCGCTTGGTTCACCACATCTGTCCCAGCGACCTGCAGTCGAGCCGCTCGAATCGGCAACGACATGCCCACCGGATACTCGCCGTCGGTCACCCTTGTAACCGGCACTGCGGCCGTAAGCGCCAACTCCGATTCCGGCGGCCAACGAAACAAACTGAACTCGTACCGGCCGACGCCTTCCGCCTCCAAATGCCACACGCCGTTCCTTCTCACGCCCTGCCGCACCTGCCGCTGCTGATCGACGAACACATCGCCCCACTCGCAACTGCTCAACGTCGTCGGGTTCTCCTTCGCATTGCCAATCACGACCCGTTCGAATGCGGCCACGTCGGGCCCCAAGCCTTCCCACCACCGATCCAAATGTTCCTTCATCTTCGCAACCACATCTGGATGCGCCGCGCTGACATCCCTGTCCTGTCCCGGGTCTGACGCAAGATCGTAGAGCTCGCGCGCATTAAGCAGCCGCCACTTTCGCCAAAGAACCGCCGCCCCCTCTTTGCGGGGAATCGACCCCGGCGGAGATTCATCAGCCTTGGGCATGCGACTGTAATTCACGACCAGCATCCGGTCCGGCAGCCGTTCCTCTTCACCGCGCAGCAACCCCGCCAGGCTGGCGCCGTCGAAGCGGACGTCATTGGCGGGCTTGAGATGGCACAGATCCAGCAGCGTCGGCAGCAGATCCTGCACTTCCGTCAGCTCATCAACGTCGCGATCTTTACCGAGTCCGCCCGGCCAACGAATGAAGCACGGCACGCGATGCCCGCCCTCGAACAGGCTCGTCTTTCCGCCGCGCATGCCCGCGTTGAAGTAATCCGGCCCAAACGTGCTGCCATTGTCCGTCAGGAACACCAGGATCGTGTCATTCGCCAGCTTCCTGTCGTCGAGAAACTTCAGCAGCCGCCCGACGTTCTCATCAATATTCGCAATCATCCCCAAGTAGCTGGCCAACTCCGACCGCTTCCCTTTTGACAGTCGCGGCAGCTTCTCGGCGGCTTCCTCGATCCAACCCTGCGCCATCTGCCGGTACTTGTCCGGTACAAAGTGCGGCGCGTGCGGCGCATTCAGCGGAAGGTAAACCAAGAACGGCTTGCCCGACTCCTTCGACCCGTCGATCCACTCCATGGCCTTCGAAAAGAACACGTCGGTCGAGTAACCGTTGAACCGCTCGCGCTTCCCGTTGTGCCAATACACGTCGTCGAAGTAGTCGTTCTCCCAGTAATCCGGGACCGAGCCGATGTGCGATGAGGGAAACCAAAGCGTTCCCAGAAACCCGCGATCTTGCGGACGATACGGATAGTTGTCCCCTAGATGCCACTTGCCAAACATGCCGGTCCGATACCCCCTCTCGGCGAATAGGCTCGCCATCGTCGGCAAGCCTCGCTTGAGCAGCGCCCGCCCGCTGCTGACGTTCATCGCCCGGTTTCGCAAAGCATCCAGCCCCGTCAGCAATTGCCCGCGGGTCGGAGTACACATCGGCGCGACGTGAAAGTCGGCCAGCCGGATGCTCTCCCGCGCCAGCTCATCAAGGCGCGGCGTCCGAACCGCCGGGTTGCCATGAAACGACAGGTCGCCGTAGCCCTGATCGTCCGTCATCACGACGATCACATTCGGCGCCGCCGCCTTGGCCGTTCGAGCGGCGACAACCAATAGGAAGAAGCTGGCCAAAGAGGCCAGACAGCAAGCAAAACGTTTCCAATTCACGGCCGAGTCTCATCAGGAATGAAGGGACGCAACTTGTCCCTCCCATTCTCATAGAACTGCTCGTCTCGCGAAACGCCATCAACCGGACCAACAAACCCAGTAGCTCAAACGCCAGCGTCGCGATCGCCTTGCCGGCGCGCACGTGAACGCTGAAATCGACCGGCGTGCCCGGCGCGGGAAACGGCGTCGGCGTCGCGCATCCCACGGCCGGGCGCCTCTACGCGAAGCTCCCTCGAAACCATCGCCATCCCGCGCATACAATGCCCACCCCCGCCATCAATGCCAGCGACGTGCTCTCAGGCACAGCGGACACCAGTTCAATGTCTCCGACCGAGATGCTGTTGCCCACATACCCGCTGTAAAAGGTGAACGAGAGATAATCGATGTCGTTCAGATGGGCGCCCCCGCCGTAGGTTGTAAAGGCGGAAAACGGCAGATCATAGAAAGTGCCCGTCGGGCTATCGACCAGCATAGGAGCGCCGCCAGTCGCTGTGGCCCCCGCGCCGCCCGTGGACATGTTGACACTCAAGCGCATGCGCATCGAGCCATTGACTGCGTCGTTCGTGAGGATTTGAAACCTAAAGCCCGTATAACGCGTGAAGTCCGCGTTGAGCGCGGTTTCCGAAGTCCCCACGAGGCTGTACCCGTTGGTGTAGAGCCGATAGCCGTACCCGACCGTGACTTGTCCCACGCCGGTTGAATTGATTGAAAGCGAACCTGCCGACGGGTCCAGCGTCAGCGTGCCCATGTCGCCCGTATTGTTGCTGAAATACAACGCGCGATAACCGCCAAGTCCGGCGGAAGGGGTGTCGTACCCCGCGGTGGGCGGCGCGTGAACAACAACCCCGCCATCATTGAAGTCGTCCACCACCACATTGGCCTGACAGGCGCCGGCAATGAACGAAAAAACGGAAATGAGGACCCATGTCCTCCAAGAGCAAATAGACATCCACTAACTCCGTTTTGTTAGCCCCTTAACACGCGGGCCGTCATCGGAATTGCGACTTTAATACCGACGGCAAATGGCTGTCAACGAGCGCTTGCAGAGCCAATGGTATCGGCGCTGATCTGTGTCGAAAACGACAGGTTTGCGGCTTGGCCAAATCCTGCCGCTGCAATCCGCCGCGCGTTCTGCCTCAGTCGAAGTTACCGCGAATGAAAATCACCCAGAACATGGCCGCCAGCGTTGGCACGACCAGTATGAAGACGACGGCTAACAGAAGCCATCTAACCACCGTCCACTTGGGTTGATCGAGATCGTCCATGCGGTTCACTGTATCACGCGTAGCTGGCGGGTCAGGCGAATTGCCACATCAGCATGTACGCGACGGTGCTGGAAAGACCGCACAAAATGCCGGTTCTTTGACGTCCGCAGATGATGCCCATCACCGCGGCGGGCGGCGTCAACACGAGCCCGAAGTAAAAACCGTACGTCACTTGGTCGAGCCCCAGATCGAGATCGAGAGCTTCGTACCGATCGATGAACGTTATGTTAGCGCACCAAATCGCTGCCCAGAACATCACGATTAGCGCGCTTCGGATGCTGATCCTAAATGGCATGCTCATGCCCCCGCGCACTGGCCGCCCATGCGAGAAAATAGCTGCATTTAGCGAACAGGAACTCAAGGCTGAATCGTTTCATCTGCTTATCGAGTCACTGGCCTCATGGCTGAAATCGGCTAGCTGCCCGCTACTTTCCAATTCCTTGAGTCGGCCCTTGCCATCTTCGTAAAACACGACGACTTCTCGCACGCCGAATGCCTTTAATCGTGACGACAGGTCTTCCGCATGGCCGATGGCGTCATTCACCCCGTATTCTTTCGAGCCGTTCACAAGCTTTCCGTTCGGCAATTGCCGAAATTTGATTCCGGCCCCTCTAGGCACGCTCAACCAAACCTCTTGCCGCCCTAAATACGCGCCATCCCTCGTCAAATCTTCGGCCTCACGGTAAAGCATGAAATGGCGATAGCCCAGTGCCAGCACGACGATGCAGGTCACAAGGCCAACGGCCAAGCTGAATCTAAATCGTCGATGGCTCATGGGTTCGTCCACTTCTCAATCAACTCGAGCATTCGCTTTTCGGCGCCTAGCACTCATTGAGTTTCCACGCTCCTAGGCTTGCGGCCGGCTGAGACGTCCAAGTCATAAATTCGCGCTTTGGCCTTGTCCAGTTCGCCGTGGTGAACGAGGTACAACACTTCTCCAATCGCCGCGCTCTCAGCGAGGTAGTGTTCGTACCCACCAGGACCGACGCGGATTGGCTCGTAGGTTCCGCTTCTTGCATATTCCAAGCCATCAACCGTAAACACGGCCGTGTTCTTCCCGTAGAACAGCAAGTGAATGTCTACAACTCGATGGTCCGAGCAGATGAGATGAAGGGCGGCTACTTCCTCCCCTTTAACTGGATTCTGTAAGAACTGTGCCGGTTCAAGAAATCTTAGAACGTCCGAAATATATTCAGCCGGCAACTCAAATGTCTCAGGAGGACCGTGACCGAATTGTTGGCCTAGGAGGATTACGTCAGTTCGTTCGACTTCCGCCGCCGTCGGCAAGCGGGCCGTCATTGATTCCGACGATTTTGAACAGCCGGCGAGTACAACTGCCGCTGTCGCCACAAGACGCAGAAGGTGGCTTACGCGAAATCTCAACCCAGGCGCCTTCGCAAAATGCCGTAAGAGATAAGGCACATCCCGACGATGAACATAAACCTGCCTGCAACGCGAATCGATCGAGGGTCCGTTACGCCGGAGTCGTCCTTCATCTTCATTGACTTGAAAAACCGCTTCTGAAAGCCGGAATACTCCTCTGCATTGAACTCAATGTAGCCCCAACACAGGAAGCAGCCCGCCGCAAACGCGAGTATCCACCAGTCAGCCCACATAATGCCTCACCCATTCTTGAATCAGTGGCCGTAGGCCATTTTGCTCGCTTGTTCGACCATAATCAACGCGGACTGGGCCAAACTTGTCGCCGTGAATCGAAAGGGGCCGGTGGCCAAAAACCTCTCTCGCTTTTCGCCGCCAGATAGTGTATATTCGACCACCTAAGCTCTTTGACATTTCGACCCAAGGTTTTTGCGTACGGTTGAGCGCCAGCGCCGCCTCGCGCTACCGCTGCATGCTCGATGGTTCGCAAGCGCGAATGCAGTTGAGGTTTCAACCGAGGGTTTTGGCTTTTTGGACTTTTTTC
>JAICUM010000456.1 GCA_025935855.1 Pirellulales bacterium
CTCGCCGTGCGGCACGGCATGACCGTCGGCGAGCTCGCCAAGATGTACCGCGCGGAGCGAAAGCTCAACGTCGATCTCGACGTCATCCAGTGCGAGAGCTGGCGCCGCGGCGAATACTGGGACGCCACCGGACTCATGTGGGTCAACCCCTCGCCCAACATGCGGAGCCTGACCGAAGCGGTCCTCTATCCCGGAATCGGCCTGTTGGAAACAACAAACATCTCCGTCGGCCGCGGCACGGATACGCCCTTCGAAGTGCTCGGCGCCCCCTGGATCGACGCCAAGGAGCTCGCCGCCAGGCTGAACGCCGCCGGCCTCGTCGGCGTGCGCTTCGTGCCGATCGAGTTCACTCCAGATTCCAGCAAGTACGCCAACGAACAATGCCGCGGCGTGAACATCACGGTGGTTGACCGCAACGCGATTCAGCCCGTTGCCGTCGGACTGCAAATCGCCGTCATCCTGCACAAGCTCTACCCCGACAAGTGGGAACTGAAAGCCATGGACCGGCTGCTCATCAACAAAGAAGTCCTCGCCGCCATCCGGGATGGCGCCACCCTCAAAGATTTGCAAGAACTCTACCAACCGAAGCTCGACGACTTCCTCAAACGCCGCGAGAAGTGCCTCCTCTACCACGAGTAGCCATGCCGCGGGCACGCAGTGGCTAGTAGAATGAAACAAGCCCATTCCAGTTCCCTCCCCTTGATGGGGAGGGTTAAGGAGGGGTGATTGCGATGCTCAAAATCGCCGAAGCGCCCCTGCCGCGCTTCGACCCCCGCCCCAGCCCACCCCCCCAGGGGGCGGGAGCCGGAAGATGCAGACGGCAACGACCCTCGCCGACGAACTCGCCCAAGCACTCGGCCCGGAGCGCGTCCTCACCGCTCCGGAAGACGTCTCGGTCTACGCCTACGACGGCACGCCGGTCCTCCGGCAAAACCCCGCCTGCGTCGTCTTCCCCGAAACCACCGACGAAGTCGCCCTCTGCGTGCAGGCCGCCCGGCGACGCCAAACGCCCATCGTCACCCGCGGCTCCGGCACCGGCCTCAGCGGCGGCAGCGTGCCGATCGCCGGCTGCCTGGTCCTCTGCCTCGTGCGGATGAATCGTATCCTAGAGCTCGACACGCGCAATCTCACCATCCTCGTCGAGGCGGGCGTCATCACGCAGGCCATCGACCAGGCCGCCGCCCAGCACGGCCTGCTCTATCCGCCTGATCCGGGCTCGCGAAAAATCTCCACCATCGGCGGCAACGTCGCCGAGAACTCCGGCGGCCTGCGCGGCCTCAAGTACGGCGTCACCCGCGATTACGTCATGGGCATGGAGGTCGTGCTCGCCAGCGGCGACGTCGTCTGGCTTGGCAATAAGTGCGTCAAAGACGTCGCCGGCTACAACCTCCGCGACCTGTTCATCGGCTCCGAAGGCACCCTCGGCATCGTGACGCGCGTGCTGCTGAAGCTCGTGCCGCAACCCGCCGCGCGGAAGACGATGCTCGCCTCCTACACCTCCATCGAAGCCGCCGGCGCCACGGTTTCGGACATCATCGCGGCGAAGATCATTCCCTGCACGCTCGAGTTCCTCGACCAGGTCACCATCCGCTGCGTCGAGGACTTCGCGCACGTCGGCCTGCCGACCGAAGCCGCCGCCGTGCTCATCATGGAAACCGACGGCCACCCGCAAGTCGTCGCCGAAGAGGCCGCCGCCATGGCGGAAATCGCCGCCCGCCACGGCGCCATCGAAGTCCGAACCGCCGCCGATGACGCCGACGCCGACCGCCTGCTCACCGCCCGCCGCAGCGCCTTCTCCGCCTTGGCCCGCGTGCGGCCCACCACTATCCTCGAAGACGTGACCGTGCCACGCAGCGAACTCGCCGGCATGGTCGGTTTCATCGCCGCCGCGGCCGCCAGGCATCGCCTGCACATAGGCACGTTCGGTCACATGGGCGACGGCAACCTGCACCCTACCTTCCTCGCCGACGAGCGCGACGCCGACGAAATGCACCGCGTCGAGCTGGCCCTCGGCGAAATCGTCGAGCGCACGCTCGAAGTCGGCGGCGCCATCACCGGCGAGCACGGCGTAGGATTAGCCAAGAAGCCCTACCTCCGCCAACAACTCGGCGATTCAAGCTATGAACTGCTGCGCCTAGTCAAGCGCGCCCTTGACCCGGAAGGTCTGCTTAATCCCGGCAAAATCTTTGAATAGACATTGATTTATAAAAAGACAATAGAATGAAGAAGTTGGCCGCGAATCACGCGAATGATCGCGAATAAGATGGCGTAACGATGCGGATCGTTTGGCCTGACATTGCTTCCCATTCATTCGCGTCAATTCGCGAGATTCGCGGCAAAAAAGGTTTTTGTTCTTCTTTGCCTTCGCGTCTGAAATCCTCAACTAAACGACTTAACGAACTTGCCCGAAGTTAATCTCCTCAAGTCGCTCGATTACTCCGTGCTGCAGCAGTGCATGCACTGCGGCATGTGCTTGCCCACCTGCCCGACCTATGACGAGACGAAGTTCGAGCGCAGCAGCCCCCGTGGCCGCATCCGGCTGATGCGCGAAGTCGCCGACGGCCGGCTCGCCGTCTCGCCTGCCTTCGCCGAGGAAATGTCCTACTGCCTCGGCTGCCTCGCCTGCCAAACCGCCTGCCCCGCGGGCGTTGACTACGCCACGCTTTTCGAAACCGCCCGCGGCGAAGTCGAGCGCCAGCAAGTCGTCGGCGGCCTCCGCCGGCGATTCATCCGCTGGGTCACGCTGAGCGTGCTCTTTCGCCGGCCGCGATTGCTTCGCGCCTTCGGCCGTGCGCTGTGGCTCTACCAAAGGCTCGGCGTCCAATCGGCCGTTCGCGCCCTCGGCATCCCACGCATCCTGCCCAAGCGATTGCGCCGGCTGGAAGCCATGACGCCGACGGTTCGTCCGCCGTTTTCTAACAAGCGAATTCAACCCACGGAATCTGCATCACAGCCGAAGTATCGCGTTGCGCTGCTCACCGGTTGCGTTCAGGACTTGCTCTACGCGAACATCAACCGCGCGACGGCAGACGTGCTGCTCGCCAACGGCTGCGAAGTCCTCACCCCGCCCGTCCAATACTGTTGCGGCTCGCTCCACGCCCACAACGGCGAGCTGGACCTGGCCCGAGACCTTGCCCGCAAAAACCTCGACCTGTTCCCCGTCGCCGAGCTAGACGCCATCATCACCAACGCCGGCGGCTGCGGCTCACACCTCAAAAAGTACGCCGAGCTACTGCACGACGATGCCGCCTACCACGAGCGCGCCAAACAGTGGGACGCCAAAGTCCGCGACATCCACGAGTGGCTCATCCAAATCAATTGCCGCCCCCCTAAAGCCGCCCCTCTCCCCGCCGCTTCCTCCAGCCTCCAGCCTCCAGGCTCCAGCCTCCTCATCACCTACGACGCCTCCTGCCACCTCCTGCACGGCCAGAAAATCGCCCGCCAGCCGCTGGAGCTGCTCCGCCTGATCCCCGGCGTCAAGCTCGTCCCGCTCCCCGAATCCGACTGGTGCTGCGGCGCCGCCGGCGTGTACACCATCACCCAGCCCGAGCAATCGGCCAAGCTGCTCGCCCGCAAGATCGACCACCTCGCCTCGACCGGCGCCCAGGTCCTCGCCAGCGGCAACCCCGGCTGTCTGCTGCAACTAGAAACCGGCGCCGGTCGCGACCTCCGCACCGCCGGCATTCGCGTCTGCCATCCGGTGGAGTTGCTTTCTGAGGCATACCGGGCCGAGCAGCGTTAAGTCTCCAAAATACAACGACTTATCGCCTCAATCTGAGCTTCTGATTGCCGTCGGCCAAGCAAAATCGCCGGTTTTCCAATACCAATCCCCCCGCCCCCGCGCCTTACTAGAACTAGGGGATGCTCTATCCTCAACTTTTCCTCCAGGCGGCAAACGTGGCGGACCAGCCATTTCACGCATCGGCCGACGACTCCTCGCTGGCGGCTGACCAGCGGCGGGACGCCTTTGCGCGGCTCTTCGCCAAGTACGACCGCTGGCTGTTCTCCTACTTGGTGACACTCCTGGCAAACCCGGCCCATGCCGAGGAGGTGTTCCAGGAAGTCTGCGTCGTCGTCTGGCGGATGTACGACCAGTTCGAGCTGGGCACCGACTTCGTGAAGTGGGTCAGCGTCATCGCCCACAACCAGGTCCGCAAATTCCGCCGCCAGGCCAAACGCACGGGCTTCCAGCTCA
>JAICUM010000062.1 GCA_025935855.1 Pirellulales bacterium
TACCGAAACGCATCCCTACCAACTCAGCAGCCGGCCTGACGGCGGCGTTGGCTTGCAGGATTGGGACAACGACCATGCCGCGCCCGTGCTGCGCACGCGGTGGCCTTTCGAGCATCGCACGGGCAACACCGGCGTCGTCCTCTCGGAAGACGTCTTCGCCCATACGCCCGGCGGCGAACCGGTGCGCACCGGCAAGGAGCCGCTGTACCTGTGGATGCGGCTGCGCGTGGCGTATCTCGATCCGCTGAACCATGCGCCTTCCGCCACCATGCTCATCCACGTCGGCAATCCCGACATGATGCAGCGCAGCATGTGGCATGAAGAAAATCTCACGGTCCATCCGGATCGGGCGATTTATCCGAGGAAATTGACCCGCGACGCGTATCAACACGGAAAGCTCTCGTGCTGCCGGTTGGTCGAGCCAGACGGCTCGGTGCGGCTGGTGGGCATGATGTCCGCTGGCTCCGCTATGCTCGTCGAGCGAACACCCGGCAGCCGCGATTATTTCCTCAAGGTGGATATGCCAGCCGTGGCGGACGCGCACGTTGACTTGCTAATCCCGATGATCCCGGGCGCCGCCGACGAAGTTCGCCGCGAAGCGGACCTGGGCTATGACGCCGCGCTTGCCGAGAGCGACAAATACTGGTCCGAGCGTCCTTCCACCGCGGCGGTGGTCGATACGCCGGAGCCGCAGGTGAACAACGCGGTCCGCCGGATGGTGGAACTCGCGCAGGTCATCAGCGAGACCAACCCTGAGAACGGCGAGCGAGCGCTGCTGACCGGCTCGTGGAACTACGACACCCTCTGGCCGACGCCGGCTTGCATGGCGGCGCATATGCTGCTCGACCAGCTCGGTTACCACGGCTTCGTCGCGGACAATCTGGAAATCTTCCGGACGTACCAGGGAACCGCCGAGCCACCCGGTCCTGCCTATACCAAACACCCAGGCTACTTTGGCGCGCCGCGGCAACTGAGCTCGATCGATTGGCTCACCGATCACGGTTCCATCCTGCACTCGGTCGCTGAGCATGCGCTGCTGACCGGAGACGAGAAGTTCACCGAGCATTGGGTCGATCCGATCATCAAAGCTTGCGAGTTTCTCCGCGAAAGCCGTGCGAATAACAAGCACGACGGCGTCCCGGGGTTGCTGCCGCCGGCCGTTGCGTCGGATACCGGCGTTCCCTTTCAGGCCGCGTGGAATATTGCCTGGAACTACAAAGCGCTCGATTCAGCCGTCCGGCTGCTCCGCCGCATCGGACACCCGGACGCGGACAAATATGAGAAGGAACGAGCGGAGTACAAGCGAGCGTTTGTCGCCGCCTACCGCAAGCACGCGGAAACGACTCCCACGTGGACAGACGACGCCGGGGTGATTCGCCATCTGTCCCCTTCGACGCTCTCCGGCGCCGACGACGTGAGCCATATCTTCTTCCTCGACACCGGGCCGATGATCTGCACCTACGCGGGCCTGCTGCCCGGCGACGACAAGCTGATGCTCAACGCGATGGAGTTCTATCGCCACGGCCCGCACGCCAAGCTGTACGACCCTCGCGGCGACATGCACCAACGGCCGGTGCTGATTCACGAGATTTCAAGCTGCGAGCCTTGCTACAGCTTCAACATCCTCTGCTCGTGGCAAGCGGGCGATCGCGCTCACTTTCTGGAAGGGATTTACGGATTGCTGGCCGGCGGGATCTCGCAGCAGACCTTCAGCGGCTGCGAGCATCGGCATGGCATCTGGTCGCTGCCGGCGCCGGGGGCGCTCATGTTCTATTGCATGAAGCTCGCGGTGATCGACGACCAATTGAATCACGACGAGTTGCACCTCTTACGGCTTGTCCCATTGGCCTGGGTGAAGTCCGACTACCAAACTCGCTTTGAGCGCATGCCCACTGAATTCGGGCCGGTGGATTTGAAATTCAAGCTGGCGCCCGACGGCAAACGGCTGATTGTCGATTTCGCTGGGCACTGGCGCACGAAGCCCTCGAAGATCGTGCTGCACAGCCCGCCGGTGGCCGGTCTGACGGCCGTTGTGGTCAATGGAGTTGAGCGGCCCATCGACCCGCAGATCGCCATTGAACCCTGATTCGCGTCCTTGTTCGTTCAATCCCGCCGACCCGCCTTCCCGCCTATGTTCCCCGCCTCGACAGCGACGATTTCCGCGCGCCTCGCGATCATCTTCAGCCTCCTCGCCAGCCTCGCCGCGCCATGCGTTGCCGAGGCGCTCAAGCAACCGGCCTTCTATGATTTCACGCAGCCTGAGATCCCCGCGGAGTGGAAAGCCGTCGAGCCCTCGGGCGCCAAGGTCACGCCCAAAGATCACCTCCTCCTCCTGGAATGCAACGCCGACCAATACGCCGGCGTCCAGCTTCCGTTGAAGCAGGACTTCGTCACGGTCACGGCCCGCATTCACGACGCCGCGACTGTGTACTTGATCTGGAGTGACAACACGTTTGTTGGCGTGGGAAAAATTTCGCCCACGCCGTTCGCCCGCTTCCATAGCGTTGATGCGGCCGACGGTCACGTGCATGACGTGGACCACACCGGCTGCCAGGGCTACGCGGCTCATTTGATGCGGATTCAGTTGGGCGAGGATTGCATTCGCTTTCAGTATGCCAATGGCGACGGCGCCCCGCAGTGGCGAACCCTCCGCACGATCGAGCGAACCGAGGCATACCGCTCCGCTCCGCGATTGGTCGCCGTGGGGAAGAATTTCGGCATGTCCGCCGACTCGAAGTTGCTCGTCAAGACTGACTCGGTCGGACGCGGCAATCGGGGCCTGCTCGCCAATGTGGAAATCGCCGAGACGCCGCCAGACTTGCGGAAGATGAACGTGGATGAGCGGCGGCGACTTACGTCGCCGGCGGTCGATCCCGTTGAGGCGCTGCTCACGGAAAGCCAGCGCGATCCGACGTTCGAGGAGGTCGCCCGCTATTACCCCGAAATGAAGAACACGCGCGAGCTCGTCGGAGTTCCTGGACAGCGCAACGACATCGGGACCGATTGGCTGGGGCGGATCGACGCCAGTCCGTGGGAAGGCCCGATTGCCTGGTTCGAGCTGGGAGACGAGGCGGAGCCCTTCGCCACGGACTCGCGGCAAGTGTCGCATCGGCTGCTGGACGGTTATGTTCCGATCGTCACGCTCAAAACGGATCGCGATGGCATCAAGTATGAGATGACCGTGTTTGGCTGGTCGCAAGGATTCAGCTCCGACTCCGATCTGTACTCGTATGCTCGCCTTTCGGCGTGGGCGGGCGGCGAGACAACGCGGCTTCCGACGAAGATCTCGCTGAATGGCAAAGCCAAAAAACCGGTGGCGTTCCATACACATCCAAATGCTGCTGGCGTCGCCACGCTCTGCCTGCGCTTCAAACACCCGGATCCAACCTCGGCCGAGGAGATTTCCGAAAAGGATTTCGAGCACCATCGCCAGGAAACGGAAACCGCCTGGCGAAACATCCTCGCCGCGTGTTCCCCCTTCGACCTGCCCGACCCGCGAGTCGCCGAAGCGTATCGCGCCTGGCTGGCGTATTCGATGCTCAACGCCGATCGCGTGAACGGCCGCCTGGAGGTGCACGACGGCGCCGGGTTTTACGACATCCAGTTCGGCTACAGCGTCGCGCTGCATACGATGGCGCTCGATCTTTACCGGCTGCCAGGCTACGTCGCCGACGTGTTGGCCACGCAGGTACACCTGCAGCAGTCCGACGGCCACTACATTCAGGAGTGCGGGCTGCCAGACCAGGGCGGGTTCGTGCTCGCGCTGGCCAACCATTATTTAGTCAGCCGCGACGAGCAGTGGATGAAGAACAACGCGGCGCCGCTCAAAAAGGCGTGCGACTGGATCATCGCCCGTCGCGCCGAAGGGCCTGATGAGGGCGACTGCAAGGGACTCATCAAGTTCCGCCCGTACAACGACTACAACGACCCTGTGTTCAACTATCAGGGGAACATCCTCTGCTGCCAGGGGCTCGAAGCCGCCGCTCAGGCGTTCGCCGGCATCGGACAGTCCGAAGCGGCCGAGCGCTGCGGTTCCGAGGCGGCACAGTACCGCCGCGATATCCTCGCGTCGATGGACGCCGCCGTGTTCACCCATGACGGCGTCAAGATGCTGCCGATCGAGCCCGACACGCATCGTCTGCTCAAACTCACCAAGTACAAGGGCGGCGAGTATTACGGCCTCGTCGCCAGCACGCTGTTTGAGAATCAGTTCTTCCCCAAGGATGACTCGCGCGGCGCTCTCTATCGCGACATGCTCGAAAACCACGGCGGCCTCACCGCCGGCGTCTGCGAATTCCAGGAGGGCATCGACCACGCCTACACCTGCGGCTACTTGCTCGATCGGCTTCGCGCCGGCGAGGTTCGCAAGGTGCTCTTGGGCTTCTGGAGCTCAATGGCCTACGGAATGACCCGCGACACCTACTCGCCCGTGGAAGTCACGCTCTACAAAACCGGCGACAACCATCTCACGCTTCCCCACACGTACTCCTGCACGCAGCAACTGCGGCTGCTGCGGTACATGCTGCTTTGCGAAGACGGAACCAACCTTGAGATCGCCGAAGGCGTGCCCCGCGCCTGGCTGGAACCCGGAAAGCACGTCGGTGTGACTGAGGCGCCGACGATGTTCGGCCCGGTGAGCTACCGCATTGCCGCGGCCGACTCGCGGAAGGTCGCCATCCACCTGGAGCCTCCCACGCGGACGACACCGGACGCCGTGCGGATTCATCTTCGGCATCCGCAGCAGTTGCCGATCGCCGAGGCGTCGGCGGCGCAGGGGAAAGAAGTTCAAATTGAAAACCACGTCATCGTTTTGCGGCGCCCGTCCGGGCCGATTGATCTGGTCGTCACCTTTGCGGAGCACTAACAGTTTGGAAACGACAATTCCTGTGCGACCCGTGCTTGCCAGTCCGAGGCATGGGACTCGCAAACTCGCTTGCATTGCCTTTTCTGCCCTCGCGTTGCTGTTGCTCGCTTTGCGAACATCGCACGCCGCGGAACTGATGTCCGAAGGTAAGCCGCAGCTGCCGCTCATGGCGTGGGACTACGCGGACGATGAACCCACGCTGAAAAAAATGGCCGATTGCGGCATCAATCTCGTCGCCTTCGTCCCGACTCAGGCCCTCGACACGTGTGCCAAGCTGGGTCTCAAGGCGATCGTTTACGATCCGGACGTCACGCCCCGCCGTTGGGATCTGCCGTTCGACGCCGATCAAGCCGCCAAAGCGCTCCCGCCGCTTATCAAGAAGGTGAACGATCATCCCGCGGTCTACGGCTACCACCTGAAAGACGAGCCCGATGGCGGGCAGTTCGCCAGCCTCGCCAAAGCCGTCGAGCTCGTCAAAGAGCAGGCTCCGGGCAAGTGGCCGTACATCAATCTGCCGCCCGGCATGGGCAAGGGCTACGACGACTACCTCGACCTCTACGTCAAAACGTGCCATCCCCCGATTCTGTCGTACGACAACTACCCCCTCGGTCAGGATGGCAATTTCTCGTACGGGTTCTGGGCGAACATCGCCCAAGTGCGAAACGCCGGACTGCGTCACAAATTGCCGTTCTGGACCATCGTTCTCAGCTCGGCCCATCTCACCTACGGCGAACCCAATCCCGCGACGCTGCGATTGCAGGCGTACGGTTCGCTGGTCTACGGAGCGCGGGGCGTTTGCTACTACAAATTCATCAGCCGCGAATTGCCGATCCTCGACGCGCCCGACCTCGGCGACTGGCGTGGCGGGCCGCTCGACCAATTCGGCGAGAAGACCCAAACGTGGGACTGGATGCGGAACATGAATCGGCAGATTCAGAACCTCGCCCCGACGCTGCTCAAGCTGAAGTCGAACAACGTGTACCACATCGGCGAAGTGCCCGAGCAGAATCACGGCGTTAACGCCGATTCGCTCGTCACCGGCCTGAAGGCGGGCGACGCGTTTATCATCGGCGACTTCACGCACGAAGACGGTTCGCGCTGGGTGATGATCGTCAACAAGCACCTGACGCATTCCGTGCCCTGCCGGCCCGAGTTCCGCAAGGCGCCCGCGCTCGTCGAATACGTGTCGCCGATCACCGGCGAGCTGAAGAAATTCCCCGATCCCTGGTACTGCCTGCCGCCCGGACAGGGCGTGCTGTTGAAGCTGACGGAATCAAGTCCGTCGCCTGCCCAGGCGCCTTGAATCGGCGCCCGCTCTCTCTTTTGAGGAAGAATTGATGAACTTCCGCTGCTCGTTCATTTATTTTCGGATTCAATGCCTCAGCCTGGCGTACGTGTGTCTCCTGGCGTTCACCAACTCGTCGCGAGCCGACAAGGCCATCCAAGTCAAGCTCGGCAAGGAAGAAAAACCGGCGATCAGCCTGTGGCTGGAAAGCTCGCTGCACCGCGTGTTTCCCCAGACCCCGCCGGGCTCGTCCAGTCTTTCCGTGCTCGCGCCGCGCAACGGCGTCGCGTCGTTCCAGGCCTGCCTTCGCAACGACCGCGATTATTCTTTGGCCATCGACGGCAAGCTCGATCCGGTTGACGGCGTCAAAACTCAAACTCGCTTAGTCGGCCTCGTGCCGATGCCGCACCTGTCCCCTGGCACCGCCCCCGAGGAGCTGGACGGCGCCGGCCTGCTGCCGGGCCTGGTTCCCGACCCGCTCTATCCGGAGACAAAGACTCGCATCGGTTCCCAGGAAAGCCGCTCGTACTGGATCACGCTGAGGATTCCCGCCGACGCGAAGCCCGGCAAGCGCGAACTGAAGTTCCGCTTCTATCTCGGCGACGATCGCCAGGAAGTCGAACTCCCGATCACGCTCAACATCAGCGAGTTCGTCGTCCAGCCGCGGCACGATTTCCCCGTCACGCACTGGTGGCGCGGCGAGGCCACGTGGGACTACTACAAAACGGGCATGTTCGAGGACGATCGGTGGTGGAAGCTCACCCACGATCAGCTCAAGGACATGCTTGAACATGGTTCAAACGTCGTGTACGTGCCGATGTTTTTCGATCGTCGCGAAACGTTCAAGCGGCCGTGCCAATTGTTGGTGATCAATGAGCCCTCGCCCGGGCGCTATGAATTCGATTGGTCCAAGGTTAAGCGATTTGTTGACATGTGCCGCGAGATCGGTTTCGACCAATTCGAGTGGTCGCACATGTGGATTTATTGGGGCGTGGAGAACCCCATGCGCCTCTACAAGAAAGTTGACGGCGCCTATGTCATGCTCTGGCCGCCCGACACCAAGGCGCTGTCCGAGGTGTACGTGAATTTCCTCAAACAGTTCTTGCCGCAGTTTCACGACTTCCTCGAAAAGGAAAACCTGCTCGACAATTCTTACTTCCACCTTTCCGACGAACCGGGAACGGGCCAGCACCTGGCAAACTATAAAGCCGCCCGCAAGTTGCTCAAGGAGCTGGCGCCGTGGATGAAGGTGATGGACGCGCTGAGCGACGTGCAGTACGGCCGGCAGGGCCTCACGGACATTCCCATTCCCATGGTGAGCGCGGCCCAAGCGTACATCGATGCCAAGATTCCGCACTGGGTGTACTTCTGCTGCAGTCCGACCGGGCCTTGGCTCAACCGCTTCATGGACACGCCGCTGGCAAAAATTCGCATGTCGGGATGGCTGTTCTATAAGCTCCGCGCCCGGGGCTTTCTGCACTGGGGCTTCAACTATTGGCATGCCATGGAGCAGGAGCGAGCGATCGATCCCTTCACTGAGGCTTCGGGAGAGCTGTGGCCCAATATTCCCTATGGCGATCCGTTTATGATCTACCCCGGCCCGGACGGCCCGATCGATTCGATTCGCTGGGAGGTGTTCGCCGAATCGCTGCAGGACTATGCCATTTTGCAGACGGCCCGCGTCTCGCGAGGCGACGACAAGCTCTCGAGCATTAAGAGCTACAAGGACTTCCCAAAGTCAGCAGACTGGATCACAAGCACGCTGACGAAAATCTTGGAGCAGCCGGCGCCGACATCGCCATGACGCGGTCCGGCGCCGCACTTTGCCGGACCGACAACGTCGCAGCGTTTATCGAGTCAGCGACTATCCAACGCGCATCTGCCCCCACCGTAGCGGCGAAGTTCAGCCGTCGCGTAAGAGAGCCGAGCAGTAATGGACGGATCGGCGAAGCCCTGCAGGCCGACCTAGCACGAAATTCTAAACAGAACTGCCGCCGTCAGCAAAACGCCAATGGCGAGTAGCGCCGACTGCGGCTCTGGAACGCTTGTCGCTACAGCCAGGAGACTTTGCTGGCCAAATTGACCGCGCCAAGCGGTGAGGTCGCCTTGATTGACGGCGCCGTCTCCATTGGCGTCGCCATTTTGACGATTGGCGCCGGCTTGAACGCCGAATCCACGCTGCCAGGCGAGGAAGTCCCGTCCGTCGACCAGACCGTTACCGTCAAAATCGGCGTTCGAGGCGCCGGCGATGGTAAGCGTCCCGCCTTGCAGGCTGCCGACTTGGGGTGAGTTCGGCCCAGCGATGGAAAAAAGATTAACCGGAGCGGTGGGGTTCACAAAGACCAAGGGAATGATTGTTCCGGGAACCGCGCTTGGCCCGATCGTCAGCTCCAGGTCAAAAAGCTTCGTTGGACTTGGGCCGAGCGTTAGCCCTTGGCCGTCTCCATTGATGACTCCGTCCACGTTGACGGTCGAATTCAACGCGGTGCTCAAATCGGTGAAGTCGAACGCCGAATTCTGAATTGGCGTGGGGCCGTAGGAGATAGCCGGCGGGAGGCCCTGTCCGCTGGGCCCGATGTCGAGGGGAAAATTGAACGCTGAGAGGACGTCGCCCGAGTTGCTGGAAGCAAAAAAGCCGACGAGCACGTTCTGCCCTGCCGCCGCGGACTTGGATTCGATCGACACCGTCACGGCTGCTCGCAGGCGTGAGGCCGTGGTGAGGGCCACAGCGATGCCTAATGTCCAAACCAACCGTGGCGGAAATCGCGCTGTCACTCGATGTTTCCTCGGGGGCGCCGTGCCTCAATGAACCGCCATTTGGCGATTGCCGCCGCGCGGCCGACAGATTCACGACCGCTCGTTTCCGCTAGCCGGGGGCCGGACGATTAAGCGTAGCGCCAGCGGAAATAGCCGAAGCCCATGAGGCTGGCGACAAGTAGATAGCCGACGGAGTTGATCAACGGCGCTGATTCGGGAACGGCGCTAATGACGAGCAATCCTTGAGTAACCGTGGTTGTTGTTGTCGGACTAGTTGTCACCGAGTATTCGTTAACCGGCGGAAATGTATTGGTAATGATACTGATGGGAACAGTCACGCCCCCAGGCGGGATAAGAGTCGGGCTAATGTCCAGAGCGATATCGAACAGCTTGGTAGGCATCGACGGGTCATTGCTTAAGACCAATCCGCTCTGGTCTGAAGAGGTCGCACTCTGAATTCCGTCAATCCCGCCATTACTTTGATTGACTGAATTGTTCAGATCAGTGTTAAAACCGTCATCCGACAAGCCGGGGTTCAAAAACTGAATTGGATCAGCATTAAATGTCAGCCCGGTGATCAAACCGTTTCCGTTGTTGCCGACATCGATCGGTAGGTTAAACCCCAGAATCGTATCGGCCGCGGTGGTGTACGCGAACACGCCGACGAAGGCCGTCGTACCGCGGGTCCCCGTCTCGTTCTCGACGGAGATGACAATGTTTCCTCGAACCGACGAGGCCCATCCCAGAAGGAGGCACAAGAAGCAGCTAAAACGACAAGAATTCATCGAAGTGTTCTCGAGTAGTGTGACACTTTAGTGTAACAAGTAATGGCGTTCCGTGCCCCCCTTTTTTGAGGGGGCCTTTTCGCCGCCGTTACAGGGTTAAGGCCAGTTCTTCCTCAAGGGAGGCAAACAGTTCATCAACGGCATCCAGGGAGCCGTCGCCGTCCGAAAGGCCGTCGACGTCCGAACTTGCCGCGTTTGCAGTGCTGAAGCCGGATTGGCCGGCGGCGCTGTGGAACGCTTCGTCGATGACTTGCTCGCTCGGAGCGGACCCGGAGGCTGGCTTCGGCGCGGAGGATTCCAGCCCCATCACGTTCAGCCCCGCCAGGCCGCTGGTGAAGGCGAGCGGTTTGTCGCCGACGATGGAGGAAGTGACGCTGGCGACGGTGATCGGCGGACCCGACAGGAATGAAAGCTGAAGGCTCCGTACCGCAAGTACGTCGGGTGCAATCACACTGCCGCTTCCATCCAGGTCGGCGCGAGCCGAATAAGGCGCGACCACTCCAGAACCAGTGACGGCACCGGGCTGGGCACTACGGACAGATTGCGTATCGCCCGAATTGACGACGCGCTGGCCCGTGGTCCCGTAATCGTCGAGAGCATCGCCCGGCAGGCTCAGCACGCGGAAGCTGAAATCGCCGCCGGCCGCGCCGTTGCCCGAGTTGCCGACGGACGTGCCGTTGACCCACTCGCCATCCAGTTTATTGCCAGCTGGATCCGTCACGCCGGCATCGTCGATGACAATGTCAAACGCGCTGGCGTCAAGCGGGTGGCTCAGCGAAAGCGTCGCCGTGAAGGTCGAGCTGTCATAGCTCATCCCCGTGATCGTCGGCAGCGAGGAACCAAGCGGGCTGTAGGCTGTGAACCCAGGCGCCGCCACGAGCGCAAAGTCGCTGGCTGACAGCGAGCCGCCCACATCCTCAGTAAAGACGACCTTCAGCTGATCGACGTTCGTCCAGGGCAACGTGGCAAGTTGCCCGGCGCCGCCCGGGATGCGATACCCGCGAGCCTGCGAATCGCCCAAAGCGCCATCGACGTAATCGCGGAAGTCGCTGGACCAGGTTGAGCCATTGGCCAGCACTGTTGCCACGCGCGGGGCGACCGCGTCAACGAGGACGGAGCCATCGTCATCGGTCCACATGAGGTTGCCCTCGTTAGGATCGACCGGCGTAATATCCAAGCCGCTGACGCCTGCCGGTGCGCTATTCAAAACGCCGAAGTTAAGCTTGACCAGCTCAAGATGCAGCGGCATTGCGCCGGTGTGTCGGGCCGTGCCGCTGGACATCGCGACATGGATGGTTCCATCCGGGCTCTCGGATGAGAACATCGACCAGCCGGCGAAATCCGCTCCCAGTGATGCACCGGTGAAGTCCAGCACGTTCGTGCCGTAGTTGACAGAGAACGTGGCTGAAAATACGTCGCTGTTCGGATCGGTGTTGATGCTGACCGGAATGGTCACCGTTCCGCCGGGCGCGACCGGGATGTTGTCGGCGATGCTCAGTTGCGGATCGATTCCGCCGCCCACCTGGGTAACCGCAATCGTCGGCGTCGGGATTTGCGGCGTCGGCAAGAACGCGGCCCGTTGCAACACGATCGAGCCATCGGCGCCGGTCACCGTACCGCTCCGATTGATGTCAGCCACGATGACCGGGTCCGTCCAATCATGGGCGTCGAACCCGCGATTGGGAATCGAGCTGATTGCGTATTGTTGAATCAGCGAGGCGTCAAAACCTGTGTAAATTCCGTTGCCGTCGGTGTCGCCGAGGTAGATGACCTTGTGGACGGCAAAGTCACCCAGGCTGGGCGCCGAAGTCACAATACTTGGAACGTTCTCAACGCCGACGTCAGTATCGGTGATTCGAAGGACTTCCGAATCACCGTAAAGCGTGCCGCTGAGAACCGTCGTATCGATAACGACGATCGGCACGTCGGTCCCGCTCAATTTCGAGGAGACCGAGTTGGTGCTTACGATTAACGTGCCTGTCATTGGATCGTTGCTGAATCCAATGCCCCAGTCGCCCGGAATTCCGGGCGCCAGCGCGGCGCCATTAATTTGGAGCTTCGTTGGATCGTAATGGAACGTGAAATCTAGGGACCGCACGTTCGTCGCATCATTGACGCGAACGGCGAGCTTTGAATTGGCCGTTTCAGGCGCGTCATCAACAGTCTGGCCGGGGCCGCGGGCGAAGTCGCGAACGCTGACAATCCGCGTGCCTGGGGCGGTGGCCACAACGAACGTCGTGGTGTAGTTATCCGGCGATTCGGTGTCGTTGTTGTTGCTGTTGCCGTCCAGCTTGTTGTTGAACGTGTCATTGAACGCCGTTGTGCTGCTTTGCAGCGTGACCGTGTAAACATCGTTGGCTAGAATGCCGCCGGTCTTGACGAACGCGAGCGTGTTAGGAGCGGTTCCTGTCGGTTGCCAGACGATCGACCCAGTCACGGGGCCACTGACCGCGCCGATTAGGGATAGATCCGCTGGCTCGATTGGAGCGTCATTCAAGTCATAAAGATTCAGGTCGCCAAGATCGAGCGGACGATTGAAGGTGACGTTAAATCCGCTCGGCGTCTGCTGGAAGCCGATGACCTTGAGGCTGACGTTGTTGACGATGATGCTGGTGGTTTCGACGTCGCTGCCACTGTCGTCGTCGCTTAGCGTCGCGGTGACGGTGAAGCTGCCGTCGACGTTGTAAGTGTGGTTTTCACTGAAGGAGTAAACGCCGGCGTTGTAATTGAACGTCTGCAGCGGGCTGCCGTCGCCCCAGTTCACGACCAGCGAGTGCTTATCCAGCGTGCCGGGATCGGTAAAGCTGCCGGTCAGCGTAGCCGTTGTGAATTCGTTAATCGGCGAGGTGATGTTAAGGGAGGTGATTACGGGCGCGACATTGCTGACCGTGATGTCAGCGGAGTTGGCCGCGATGGAGCCTGTGCCGCCGTCATCGTCGGCCACGGACAGCGCGACCGATGACAGATCCGAGCTCGAGGTATTACCCGGGGCCAGACCGTCGTCGAGGTACGTGTGGGTTAGCGTGATCTGCTTGGTGGACGGATCCCACGAGTAACCGGTGTTGCCCTGTGTGCCAGAAACAACCGGGCCGCTCGTCAGGAGGCCGCTGATGGTCGTGGGACCAGCGCTGTTGGGATCCATCCAATCCACCGTGATCGCCAAAATTTCCAAAGGACCGGAACCTGGTTCGACCACGGTTGCCACGATGGTTGCGACGCCATTCTCGTTGATCGCAGAGCTGACGCTGCTGACCGAGATGGTCGGCGCCACATTGTCCACTGTGATCGGCAGGTTGTCCGTGACATTGTCTCCGCCTGAATCATCGAGTGAGTAGGTGAAGGTCAAGTCCGATGAACCGGCCGTTGGCGAGTCCGGTTCGTCATCGACGTACGTGTGCATCGTCGAATAACTAAACGTGCCGGCCGGAATCGTGATCGGGCCGGACGTCGAGCCATCGCCCCACGTGATGTTCAACGTGTGCTGCTGAGCTTCGTTGGTGAAGCTAATATTGAACGTCGCGCTGCCGCCTTCGTTGACCGTGGGAGTCAGCGTCGCGCTGGTCACCACGAGATTTGCGGCGAAGTCTACAAACCGGAGGTTCGGGTCGTCGCCATCGTGGTAGATGGCGGCTTCGGCATCGAGCACCGGACTTGGCGTGCTGACGCTGAACGTGTTGCCGAACGCCGGGACGTCTGCTGGATATCCCTGTGGTCCGGCCACGCCATCGACCGCCGAAACGACGATGGCGCCTGCCGTCGGACTGGACGAAGTGAAGCCAGTGAAATCGTTGCCGCCGGTGGAGTTCGCCAATCCGGTAATCGAGGTATCGGTTCCAGGATTCTGCCTGCCAAGGTCAACGATGCCGCCGGCAATTTGCACACCAATCGTGTTACTGGAAGTCAGCTGATTGCCTTGAATTCGCGTGCTACCGGCGATGGTGTAGATGCCCACGGGATTGCCGGTGAAGTTCGAGCCCAGGATTTCCGTTTGACCCCCCTCGATATCGACGCCCGCTACAATGTTGTTGGAAATGGCGGCGTTTGAGATGGAAACGCCCATCGGGCTGGCATTCGCCTTGCCCGGCTCGCCGATGCGGATGCCGCGA
>JAICUM010000595.1 GCA_025935855.1 Pirellulales bacterium
ATCTCGAGATCGACCTGGTACCCGTCACAAAGCCGGAGTTGCAATTGGCTCTGCAGTTGATCGAGCAAATCTCAGAGGGAGCGTTCGACCCAACCCAGTTCGTCGATGAGGAAAAGCAGCGAATCCTTGCGGCGGTCGAGAAGAAAATCGCAGGTCAAGAGATCATTGCTCCGCAACACGCTGAAACGTCGCGCGCTGAGGTCATCGATTTGATGACTGTCCTACGGGCGAGCCTCAACGAAGTGGATAAGGGGAAGAGCGAACGGCAAGCTTCCGCTCAAACGACCAGGAGCACCGTGCAGCGAAAGCCGCCGGTTCGCGCGCCCAAGTCGGTCGAAGGCCTAGCGCGGAATAAAGCCGGCGCGAAAAAGTAAATTCAGCCGGAAGCAGTCGGCTAACGCCCGAGGCCGTGTGAAAACCCTGCCGTTGACTATAGTGAATACGTGTACATCAACCCGGCGGCGGGGACATGAAGCGCTTCGTGGAGGGCAAGGCTCGAACCCAGACCACGCTCTTACCGGCGAGCCTGGAGGACTACGTCACCGACGACAATCCCGTCCGGGCCATCGATGCTTTCGTCGACGAGCTGAAGCTCCGCGAGCTTGGTTTCGAAGGTGCGGCGGCTGCGGATACCGGGCGGCCCGCCTATCACCCGGCAACCCTCCTCAAGATCTACGTCTATGGCTATTTGAACCGCGTTCAGTCGAGCCGGCGATTGGAACGCGAGACCCAGCGCAATCTCGAGCTGATCTGGCTCACGGGACAGTTGACGCCGGACTTCAAAACCATTGCCGACTTCCGACGCGACAACGGCGAAGCGATCCAGCGGGTGTGCGCCGAGTTCGTCCGCCTCAGTCGCGACATTGGACTGTTCGCTGACGGTGTGGTCGCTGTCGACGGTAGCAAGTTCAAGGCTGTCAATAATCGAGACAAGAACTTCACCCCACGCAAGCTCGCGGCCCGCGTGCAACAGCTTGAGCAAAGCGTCGCCGGCTACTTGGCGGACCTTGACCGCGCCGATCGGCAGCCGAACGCAGTACCGGCAGCCCGGGTCGATCAGCTGCACGACAAGATCGCCACCATCAGGGCAAAAATGGCCAAGCTTGCGGAGATCGACACCGCATTGCGGCAGGCACCCGATCAACAGATCTCGCTCACGGATCCGGACGCACGCTCAATGGCGACGAGCGGCCGCGGAACCGGCATAGTCGGCTATAACGTACAAGCAGTCGTCGATACCAAGCACCACATGATCGTCGCCCACGATGTGGTCAATGTCGGCCATGACCGAACCCAGCTTGCCAGCATGGCTAGGTTGGGACGGGCCGCGATCGGCGGCGGGGCAATGACGGTGCTCGCTGATCGTGGTTACTTCAAGGGTGAAGAAATCCTTGCATGCGCCCGGGAGGGCATCACCACGCTCATCCCCAAGCCTCTGACCTCGAATAGCAAAGCAGAAGGTCGCTTCGACAAGCGCGACTTTGTATACATCGCGAGGCGAGATGAATATCGCTGCCCTGCCGGCGAGCGCGCGATTTGGCGCATGACGACGGTCGAAAAAGGCATGACGCTGCATCGCTATTGGCCATCTGCTTGCCCGACGTGTCGCATGAAGGACCGCTGCACGCCAAGCGACTATCGCCGGATTACCCGCTGGGAACACGAGCAGGTGCTCGACGATATGCAGAGGCGGTTAGATCGCATGCCAGCAGCCGCACGCCTGCGCCGGCAGACGGTCGAGCATACGTTCGGCACGCTTAAAGCGTGGATGGGGTCGACGCATTTTCTCACCAAGACGTTAGGCCGAACGCGAACGGAAATGAGTCTGCACGTGCTTGCCTACAACCTAAAGCGGGCACTTCAGATCTTCGGAACGCACACCTTAATCGCCTTCATCCGAGCGTAGGCGCGAGGATTGAGGCAACTTTGCCGTGCACGAAACCCAAGCGGCGCGTGGCGACGACTTTGGCGATAGTGTTTCCACACGGCCTCGCCCCATTGCTGACGGTCGCAGTGTAGGAAGCGGACGTTCGCGAATTTGTGCCTGTGACCCAAAGCGGCCGGTCGGAGGCGCTGCCAAAGCAGCCGTTCGGGCGCTTCGTAGCTGAGCTCAACCATCGGGAACAATTGATCCAAGAGGCCAGCGCGGTCAAGTATTGCAGCCGTCCGTCGGCTCAGCTCGGAAGCTAGACCCAAAAAACGAAAGATCATCAGAGCCGGTTAATCAGACTTTTGATGGATGACATGCAGAACTCAATAGTGAAGTGGACCTGGGCGTCCGTTAATTGCGGCATCTCGGCCGACCCCGGAGTAATACTTCGGCGACAACTCCTTGATCCCCATCTCCATCGTTAGTCGATCGTGAAGACGTGTCCAAGTCGCCTTGACGCTCTCGTCGACTTTCTTGTCTGTTCCGTAGTATGACCAAATCTGCTTTGATGATCCGATATGCCTGGACGAACAGCGCCTGCTCCTTCGGCCCGACGGCGTCAAACATGTGGCGCTTCTCGTACCGACGAAAGAAGACATCAGTAAGCATGGTCAGGCACGCTTTGCGACTGCGGTAGTGACCTGCAATCGAGGCCGCTCATGTGGTGATCGGCGACGGCGCTACCGCCTTAAAGACGTTTGCGTAGTTGAGGTCAGTGAGCCTGAGCGCGACCTCTCCGAGCGAAGCGAGCACCTCACTGTTTGGTTTGAATCGACTTGATTGGTGCACAAGCGGACTATGACCATGGATGAAGTGACCCCAGCACTCTGATAGCAGCCATTAAAGGCCTGGCGTACGGCTGTTCGGAAACTCAAGCTGACGTCCTCGTGCGGCGTGCATCAGCGGGCTTTAAGATGGAGGTCTAAAGCAGCCGCCACAATCGGTTTGGCCCACTCGGGAGTATCGGCGAGCAACGAGCGCAGCTTGGTCGGGGCGACGATCCTCTGCTCGATACAGTGCAGCAGAAGTCGCGGCGCCGGCGTCAGACCTTGCGCTGGCGCCGCATCGGC
Source organism: Pirellulales bacterium (assembly GCA_025935855.1). GTDB lineage: Bacteria > Planctomycetota > Planctomycetia > Pirellulales > Lacipirellulaceae > Lacipirellula. Next base: position 3,001 of record JAICUM010000595.1, read on the forward strand.
TGAG
>JAICUM010000369.1 GCA_025935855.1 Pirellulales bacterium
CCCGGCGGGAGGGGAGGATGCGCTGCAGCTGCAAGAATTCGCGCTGCGTTCGTTCGCTCGTGAGGAACCGGATCAGTTCCATCGCATCGTCGGCGGCTTGGCCGGCGGCAAAGGCGCTGAGGCTGTAGCCTTTGGGCGCGACCATCGGCGCCATCGGCAGGCCGGTTTCGGAGACGTTCGGGAGGACGGCGAGATGGGCGTCAATTCCTTTGGCGGTGAGGTAGTTCTGCCAGCTCCAATCGCCGTCGATGATCATGGCGGCCTTGCCGGCAAGGAACAGGGCCTGGGCGGCTTCGTAGTCGGCGGATCTCGGCAGGACGCGGTCTTTGGTCGCGAGCGCGGAGACGAAGCGGAGGGCGGCGACCATTTGGGGCGTATCGAGGCTGGGGACCGGCTCATTCGCGGGGCCGGTTTGGTCGGCGAAGACCCAGCCGCCGTAGCCGGTGACGAACGGGATGACGAAGAACGGCTCGGTGTAGTTCCACACGAGGCCGTAGCGGTCGGGAATGCCGTCTCCGTCTTCGTCGAGGGTGTTGGCCTTGGCGAAGCGGACCAGCTCGTCGGTCGTCTTGGGCGGCTCGGGGATTAAGTGGCGGTTGTAGACCAGGGCAAGGTGGTTGCCGAAACGGTCGCCGAGGAAGATCAGTTCTTCTTTAGACGGTTCGTTGCGGGCGGGCATGCGGATGACGGCGCGCGGGTCGAACTTCTTTTCTTCCTCATTGGCTACCCAGGGCGACATGTCCTGCAAGGCGCCCATCGCGTGGTAAACGCCGAGCACGTCCGAGGGGCCGTAGATGACCTCGGGGCCGCGGTTGGCGAGGACGGCCGAGACGAGGCCGCTGCGGAGCTCTTCGGTTTCCTTGTACAGGGCGTTGACGGTGACGCCGGGATGGGATTGCTGGAAGACTTCGATGCGTGCGGCGAGCACCGCGCGGTCTTCCGGCCGCATTTGATGCCAGAGGTTGATGACGCGGCCTTGCGGTTGCTCGCCGCGGGCAAGCAACGCCAAGGCAAATAGGAAGACTGGCGTGAGCAGCAGGCCGAGTTGGCGGTGCGGTGCGTTCACGTCATTCCTGCGAGACGACGGCAGCGGACAACGGGGGCAGCGTGAGCGCGGAGCTATGGCCGGTTTTCGCATCGAGGGCGGCGGCTTTGTCCGTCGCGAAGACGAGCGAGGGATTCGCTTTGCTTGCCGGCAGCGTCCACTGGAACGGTTCCTCGCCGCGGTTGAAGGCGACCACGAGCCGGACGCCTTCGAGCTCGCGCTGGAAGGCGAAGAACTTCGCGTCGTCGTTCGTTTCGACGACCGACCAACTGCCGCGGCGCAAGGCGTCGTACTGCTTGCGCAGGGCGATTGCGTCCTTGTAGAACTGAATCAGCTCACGATCGGCGCTCACGGCGTCGGGCTCGCGGGGGCGGCCGAGCGGGTCGTGCGTCTGCGGCTCGTACGTCAGGTCGTCCCAGAACATGGGCCAGCGATCGCACGGGTCGTCGCCGCCCCACATGCCGGCTTCGTCGCCGTAGTACACCATGGGGGCGCCGAGTGAGGTCATCTGCAAGAGCACCACCATGCGCTGCAAGCGGCGCTCCTGGTCGTTCGGCTTGCGGACGCTGTACGAGGGATCGCGGCGGGGCGAGACGCGGCCGTCCGTATCGTAATCGAAACGATCGGGCTGGAGGTAGGGCTTGTCCACCGGACGGTTGACGATCATCGAGGCCAGCCGATCGGTGTCATGCGAGTCGACGAGGTTCTGCAGAGCGAACTGCATGGCCGGCGGATACTTTTCGCGCCGCAGGGCCAGCTCGCGGCCGAAATCGTGCGGCGAAAGCCGGCCGTCCACGAGGTAGCCCTTCATCGGAAAGGCGAAGGCATGGTAGTTCATCGTGGCGGAGAAGCCGCCGCCGACGAGGAACTCGCGGGCGTCGTTCCACACCTCGGCCACGGTATACGCCTGGGGGTTCAGCTTGCGGACGTGGGCGTTCCAGTCCTTCCAGAAGCCGAGCGGCACTTCTTCGGCCACGTCGAGCCGCCAACCGTCGATGCCGTCGCGCGGGTTGCCGTCGCCGTCCGGGTCCATCCAGCGGCGGGTGACGTCCATGACGTAGCTCTTCGGGCCGGCGTACAGGTCGTCGCCGGCGGTGTTGTTGGCGAACTCGGGGAGCGTGTCGTTGCCCCACCAGCCCTTGTACTGGAATTCCTTTTGCGGCGTGTTGGGGTTGTCGAAGTGGGCGACGATGTACCAATCCTGAAAGGGCGACTTCGATTGGTTCTTGCGCAGATCAGCGAAGGCGAAGAAGTCGCGGCCCGTGTGGTTGAAGACGCCGTCGATGATGATGCGGATGCCGCGGGCGTGGGCTTCGGCGATCAGCTTCAGGAAGAGCTTGTCGGCGGCGGTCCACTGCCACGATCGCGGGTCACTCGATTCGGCGGCGATGAGCGCGAGGTCGCCTTTCGGGTCTGGGCCGAAATAGGGATCAACGTGGTGCATCGACGCGCCGTCGTATTTGTGGAGCGAGCGGGCGTAGAAGACGGGGTTGAAGTAAATGGCGTTAATGCCGAGGTCGGCGAGATAGTCGAGCTTGTCGAGGACGCCTTGCAGGTCGCCGCCGTAACGGCGGTTAAAAACGCCGTTCTCGTAGAAGCTGGGGCCGGCCTGCTTCTCCCAATCGGCGCGAGCGTACCAGTCGCCCGTCCTGGGGGAGATGCGCCAGGAGGACGGGATCGTTTCGGGAAACTCGAGCGACTCGCGCGTGGGGTCGTTCTTTGGGTCGCCGTTGCGGAAGCGCTCGGGGAAGATTTGGTAGAAGACGGCGTCCACGGCCCACTCGGGGACGTTGGCGAGCTTCTTTACCTGCGGCCAGGTGACGGCGGGCGGATGCTGCTCGGCTGGGGGCGAGTTTGTCGCGACGTGGGTGACGACCGCTTCCGGCGGCGCCGTTGATTCGCGATCACAGCCAAGTGACGCGGCGTTTAGCAATGCCAAGACGCATATCACGGCAGATCTGCGTCGCGAGATCATCAACATGGATTATGTGAGAAAGGCTAGGGATGGAGCTTAGGTAGCGGCCACGTCCAGCCGCCGATTTGCTACCGATAGGCGATTCACTACACGGCGGTTGAAAACCGCCGCTACGTTTCGGAAAAAAATCCCGGGGCGACCGCGGCTGCCCCCAGCAAACGCGCGGCCGCCCAGGGTAGGTCCCTTCTGCCGGAAGGGACCTTGCGGAAGGGCAGTGTCTTTCGAGCCGCTTAGGTCCCGCTCGGCAAGCGGGACCTACTTTTAGCGGCGACGGTTCGGGGCTAAGCCCGCGAGGGCGAGCGATAGGAGCACTATGCTGGTGGGCTCTGGTACGCCCGCGGCTGCCGGCACGCTTGGCACGGGGACCGAGACGAATTGATTGCCGGCGTAGTCGTTCAGGTTCACGAAGTGCAAGTCGCCGGTGAAGTTGCCGAACTCATCGCCGCCGACGTTCGCGTCGAGAATTCCGTCGCCGGCGAACTGGTTCGATAGGAAGGCGTGGTTGCCGCCGTTGACGGCGAGGAACAACTTCACCTGGCTGGTCGAAGCGGGATTGCCGAGGGCCGTGAGCGGGAGCGAGAACTCGATGCCCGTCGCCACGTCCGCCGGATTGCCCGAGGTGGGCGTCGTGTAGGGGCTGGCGCCGGTGACGCCGGCGGTGTTGCTGTTGTCGATGGCCATTTGCAGATCGACGGTGTTTTGCATGTCGCGGTGATTTTCAGGGTTGTCAGGCGTTGTGGGGGCCATGACGAAGTTCAGCTCTGGCGTCAGGCCCGGGTGGGCGGCCGCGTAGGTCTTGTCGATCAGCTGACCCTGGCTGAGGCCCGGGAGGGAGGGACCAATCAGCGCGAGCGAATTGTCAACGCCCGGCGATTGGGGCGCGAAGAAGTTGGCGTTGTAGCTGGCGGTCTCATGGTTGAAGCCGTAAGCCGACTGCCAGGTGGCGAGGTCTTCGGCGCCGACCGTGCCGTTGCCGCTGGCGTCGCCGATCTTGCGATTGCCCGAGGCGCCGACATTCTGCTGCCAGATCAAAAAATCTTTGCCGTCCACGACGCCGTTGGGCTCGAAGTCGGCAGTAGAACCGCGGAGGACATTCGGCAGCCCCTGGGGCGCGAGCTGCATGCCGAGAGACTGGCCGAAGCCGACGACGCTGTTGGCCGGGTCGGAGAGCTTGGCATAGTGGGCGGTGGCGGCGTAGAGCGTGCTGCCGGCGCCGTCGATGTTGCCTTCGAAGCCGTGGGTGATGGTGAGGTAATAGTCGGCGTTGAAGCCGGTGTCGAAGGTCAGGCCGTTCATGCGTTGCAGGGCGCCGTTGTTCTCGGTGTTCGGACCGTAGGGCGGCTGCAGGCCGCCGTTCGTGCCGACGGAGAAGGGATCGACGCCGCCGGGCTGGACGCCGTTGTTGTGGACGTTTTGCAAGCCGTCGAGCGTGGCGCTGTCGATGGTGTTGACGCCGCCGGCGCTGGAATCGAAAAAGACGTCCAGCTTGTTGAAGTTCGTTTCCAGATTGCCGGCGACGAAAACATAGAGCCGGCCGCCGGTAACCTTGGCGTAGACGGCGTCAATTTCCGAGCCGCCGCCGCCGTTGACGGGGTCGCCGTTCTGAGCGTCGCCGAATTGGGTGTTGGTGGTTTGCACCGAGAGCGGAGCGCCGTATTCGGCGTCGCGGGAGCCGTCCATGAGCGGGACGGCCCAGGCTTGAGCGGCCAGGGCGGCCGCGCTGATCGCGGCTAGGGCGCTGAGCAGGAATTTGTGCGTCTTCATTGTGTGATCCTCCCTCGTTGGGTCGAAACTTTGGAACTGTTGAAAGGTGTGGTTTGCAGTTGATGACGTTTGAATCTGTAAGTCGCTATAGGGGTTAGCCGGAGGGCCACACCCTCCGGGAGTGGCGCCATCCCGGACTGCATGGCAGTCCGGCTAGTAGGGTCGCGTTTGGATGTTGCGATTCATTGAAGTTCAAATGGCAAATTCAAGTGTGCCATGCCCACGGAGGTCCGCCGACGTGGGCATGATTCGTTGGTTTACATGCCCACGCGGACGTGGGCATGGCACACGCATAAGGGCGACG
>JAICUM010000433.1 GCA_025935855.1 Pirellulales bacterium
GCACGGCCGGTTCGACGTGGCCAGGAACTACAGCGTCGACGTCACCTGGATGTGGTTTGGAAGTAACAAAACTTCCATCAATGGCTAACCGTTTGGCGCCAATCTGACGGCTTAGGTCTATCCATCGCCTTACTCGCAGGATTAACCGCCGGCGAGTGCGATTGAACGAGCCAAATCGAAAGGTCACCTCGGCCGGCGTTGACAGAAACAGCCCTTCGGGCAAATACCCATCGTCCCTGAATGGCGGAATTTGCAGTTGATCGCTCGACATCACATTCCTTGACAATGTCATTATACGCGCGAATCGACCGACCGCCGCCCGAGATTTCCGTAGCGGTGGTACACCCGCGACAGGCTTTGCTCCTGGAAATACCAGACAAGCTCGATCCGGCCGTGAGCCAGCACCGGCGCGTCGGCAATGTACCGGTAGGATTCAGCCGCCGCGCGGCAGATCAGCTCCGGCACGCGATCTTTGGCCGCATATCGCACCCGCTGGGCAGCGCCGGCGCCCATCGCCTCGGCCAACTCTTCATCGCTTTCCTCGATGAATTCAATCGCGGCGGCCCACGCATCTGTCAGGTCGTCGAGCAATTCCGTCGCCTGCCGGGCGGGCCCCGCTAGACCGCGCGGCATGCTGACCACGGCGCGACAGCCAGCCGCCCGCGCCGCCCCCGCACGAGCGAAGATTTCAAACGCTGTGTCATCGGCATGAATGCGGATTCTCAGCGGCGTCACCGGCAAATAGCGGCGATAGTTGTCCTCGCCAACCAGCCGGAACGGATCGATCGTTTGGCCAAACTCTTCGTTCATCCAGTGCAGATAGCTGTTGATGGCGTCTGACACGCGAGCGGCGTCGGCATTTGAAACGACTTCCCCATGATCCTGTTTCGACAAAGCATCGCGCAAAGCGAACAAATGCTCGGCCTTCGACATGTCCGGAGGAGTTGGCGGCAACGGCGTTGTCGAGCTATCAACCGGCGACGCGTCAACTCGCTGTATCGAATGAGCCGTCGCCGCATCGTGCTTGTCACTGAACCGCATCAGCGGAACGACATAGTTCGGTCCGCCGGCTTTAATCCCCGGCCCGAACGAGCTTTTCCCCATCCCGCCGAACGGTTGCCGCAGCACGATCGCGCCCGTCGTCGGCCGGTTGATGTAGAGATTGCCCGCGCGAATCCGCTGCTGCCACCGCTCCTGCTCCCGATCATCGAGGCTTTCCAGCCCCGAGGTGAGGCCATAGCCGGTGGCATTCACCAGGTCGATCGCGTCGTCGAGATTCTTCGCCGGCATCACCCCCAGCAGCGGCCCGAAAAACTCCGTGCAGTGCGTCACGCTATTCGGCTCTACGCCCCACTTCACGCCGGGACTGACCAATCGCGGGTTGCCATCCACGTGCAGCCGCGGCATGACCGCCCACGATTCACCCGGCTCCAGCTCCTTGAGCGCTCGCTCCAAGTCGCCCGCCGGCGGATGGATGAGCGGGTTGACCTTGGTAGGCAGCTCCCAGGCCGAGCCGACGTGCAGGCTTTCCACGGCGTCGCACAGCGCGTCGCGGAACCTGGCGTCGTGATACACGTCCTCTTCGAGGATGAGCAGCGACGTCGCCGAGCACTTCTGCCCGCTGTGGCTGAAAGCCGAGTGCAGCACGTTCTTGATCGCCAGATCGCGGTCCGACAGCGCCGTGACGATCGTGGCGTTCTTGCCGCCGGTCTCCGCGTGCAGGTTCACCGTCGGCTTGCGACCGAGCATCTCCAGCGCCGTCGCGGTGCCGCCGGTGAGGATGACCGCATCGACCGCATCGTGGCTCACGAGCTGCTGGCCCACCGTGCCGCCACGGCAGGGGGCGAATTGCAGCGCCGTCTTTGGCACGCCCGCCGCCCAAAAGCATTCGCACAGCAGGTACGCTACCAGCACCGTGTGCGAAGCCGGCTTGAGAATCACCGTGTTCCCGGCCGCCAGCGCCGCCGCCACGCCGCCGCAGGGAATCGCCAGCGGAAAGTTCCACGGGGACACCACAACGACCACTCCACGCGGCGCCGCCGCCAGCCCAGCTTGGCTCTCAAGTGCTTCGGCGCTCAGCGCATAGAACCGGCAGAAATCAATCGCCTCGGAAACCTCCGGATCGCTCTCGCTAAGAATCTTCCCGCCCTCGGCCGTCATCGCCCCCATCAGCTCGCCGCGGCGGCGTGAAAGCTCTTCCGCCGCGCGAAACAGAATCTCGGTTCGCGCTCGCGGACTCCGCCGACGCCACCCGTCGATATCCACCGCCGCGCACGAAACCGCCCGCTCAATATCTTCGGAGGTCGCCTGGCGATACTTCGCCACCAAAACGCCGGGCCGCGAAGGATCCGTCGAATGCTGCACTTCCGCGGCGTCGAAAATCTCGTCGCCAGCGATCACCAGCGGCACATCCGCCGCACGCTCCCCATGCCGCGGCTTCCAAGTTTCCAAAAGCTCCGCCGCCCAACGGCTATTCTGCGGCAAGGACCAATCCGTATCCGGCTCATTAGTGAAGGACGGTGATTTTGCGATTGGTTCTCTCCCCTCTCCTCGATGGAGAGGTGCCGGGGGAGAGGTGATGAAGTGCGTGCCCGCTTCCTCATGCCTATCCTGCTTCCGCCGCGGCTCCGTCGGTAGCGGTTCAACGCGCGCAAAGCTCTCCACAAACCCCTGCTCAAGTCGCCGCCACGTCGGGCTATCAACGGTCAGGTTAAACGCATACCGCAAGAAATTCTCCGGCCCGGTGTTCTCATCCAGCCGCCGGACCAGATAGCCAATCGCATTGATGAAGTCTTCCTGCCGGCAGGCCGGCGCGTACAGCAGCATGTCGCGCACGATCTCGTGCAGGGAGCGGCGCTGGTGGTTCGCCATGCCCTCGAGCATCTCGAACTGCACCTGCTCCAGCCGCCCGCTACGGGCCGCCAAAATCAGTCCGTACGCCACCGTGAACAGATTGTGCGACGCCACGCCCAAGCGCACCGCCGCCAGATTTTGCGGCTGCATCGCGAATTGCAGCATGCGGTCGTAATTCGCATCGGTGTCCCGCTTGTCGCTAAAGGTCGCCAGCGGCCAGCCGCGCAAGCTTGCCTCGACGCGCTCCATCTCCATGTTGGCGCCTTTCACGAGCCGAATCGTCACCGGCGATCCGCCCGCCGCGACGCGCCTTCGCGCCCACTCGGTGATCCGCTGTTGCGTGGCGAACGAATCCGGAATGTACGCTTGCAGTGCGATCCCCGCCTGCACCTGCTCCAACCCCGGCCGATCGAGCGTGCGCATGAACGCCTCGGCCGTGATCTCCTTGTCGCGATACTCCTCCATGTCGAGATACACAAACTTCGGCACAACGGCGCCGTCGTTCCGTCGGAACCGGCTCTTCGCCGCGGCGCGATACAACAGCTCCAAGCGGTCGCACAGCACGCCGATCGTGTGCTCGCGGGCCAGCGCGCTCGTCTGCGAATAGATCGTCGAAATCTTCACCGAGATGACTTCGATCTCAGGCCGCTGCAGCGCCTGCAGATACGATTGCAATCGCGCCTGAGCGTCGCGCTCCCCGAGCAGCGCCTCGCCCAGGAAGTTCACGTTCATCCGCAGGCCTTCGCGCCGCCGATGCTCCAAATGCTCGCGCAGCAGCTCTTCCTCGGCCGGCAGAATCACATTCGCCGTTTCATGCTGTAGCTTCTCCTTCACCAGCGGCATCGCCACGCCCGGCAAGTAGCCGCCAAACGTCTGAAAGCCGAGCAGCAGCGTGCGATCGAGCGCGCTAAAGAACCGCGGCACGCCCTGCACGTCGAGAATGTGGATCAACTGCTCGACGGCCCGATTCGGCTGCCGCGCGCGAAACGCCTGATCGGTGATCTCGATGAGCGTCGCCTTATCCGACGGCGACTGGATCATCCGATCCAGCTCAGCCTGCTGCCGCCGCTCGGCCGGCGTTTGCAGCTCGCGGGCTCGCTCCTGCAACCGCCGCGCAATGAGAACGGCCTGCTGAACATCGTCGCCTGCCGCGGCGTCGTTTCGTTCATCGCCCGCCAAAAGCTGTCGTAGTGACTCCGCGGAATAACTCGTCGAGCCGGTCGCCATCGAAACCTCCTTGAGTTGCTCAGGAGGAATTCTAGAGCGCTCATCTACGGATGTCGCCAAGCGTGTCCGACGACACGCATCGTCCCAGAGGGACGACTTATCTTCAATCGTCCCCACAGGACTAACGGCATTCCGGCGGCAAGTCGTCCCAGCGTTGAAAACGCTGGGCTAATCTCGTGTCGTCCCTCCGGGACGGGCCAAAGACTAACTTCAAAGCCCAGGCGCTTCTGGGGACACGTCGTTCCCTATTTCCGCTTCTTCTCAACGGTCGTCTTCAGCGCCGTTTCCGCCTGCGGCTCCGCCTGCAGCATCAGCGAATCGACAATTGGCTTATCCGCATCGGCGAACCGCTCCAGCAGCTCCTGCTCGACCGTCACCGACACCGCCACCTGCCGC
>JAICUM010000700.1 GCA_025935855.1 Pirellulales bacterium
ATTCGCGAAGATTGGCGAGATTCGCGGCGAAAAATCCCCGGCTTCTTTGGCCTTGGCACGAAGCGTTCATAGAGTTCAAGCAAGATGAATTTGTTGGCTGAGATACGACGGCGGTTTGCGGCCGCGCTGGAGAACATTCTGGATGACGGCGGCGCGGTGAATGAGTTCGCCGGCATGGTGCTGCCGAGCCAGGATGCGAAGTTCGGCGATTATCAGGCCAATCTGGCGATGCCGCTGGGGAAGCGGCTGGGCAAGTCGCCGCGCGACGTGGCGGCTGAGGTCGTGGCTAGTCTGCAGGTTGGCGATATTTGCGAGCCGCCGGAGATTGCTGGTCCGGGGTTCATTAACCTGCGGATCAAAAATGACTTTCTGACGCGGCAATTAAAACGCGCTCTGAACGACACGGAGCGGCTGGATGTCTCGCCGGTCGCGGCGCCCCGGACTTACGTCGTCGATTACTCCTCGCCGAATGTCGCCAAGCCGATGCACGTGGGGCATATCCGCTCGACGGTCATTGGCGATGCGTTGTATCGCGTGCTGAAGTTCCTCGGCCACCGCACGATCAGCGACAACCACATCGGCGACTGGGGCACGCAGTTCGGGATGATCATTTACGGCTGGAAGCACTTTGGCGACGAGCAGGCCTTCGCCAAGGCGCCGGTTGCCGAGCTGACGCGTTTGTATCGGCTGGTCAATACGCTCGTTGAGTATTTCGCTTCCCGTGACGAAATCGCTCCGGCGCTTCGCCGCCGCGTTGGCGAGCTGGAGAGCCGCGTCGCCCTGATGGAATTGGCGCCGGGACCGAAGGCTCCGGCGGACCAAAAGAAGCGCGATAAAAGCGTGCAGCAAGCACAGGCGGATTTGGAGGCGGCGCGGGCGGAGCTAGTCGTTGTTGAATCGAAGCTTCTGGAGACGGAAGCGGACAGCGACTTCGTCGAGCTGATCAAGCAGCACGGCAACGTCGGCCAGGCGGTGCTCGCCGAAACCGCGGCGCTGCACGCCGGCGATGCGACGAATCGCGCGTTGTGGGAACGCTTTCTGCCGCCGTGTCTGGCGGAGATCAATGAAACGTATCTCCGGCTGGGCGTCCAGTTCGATCACACGCTCGGCGAAAGCTTCTATGAGGATGCGCTGGCAGGGGTCGTGAACGATCTGAAGCAAAAGGGGCTCGCCAAGGAGAGCGAGGGCGCCTTGTGCGTCTTCCTGGAGGGCTTCGAGGCGCCGTTCATCGTGCAGAAGCAGGACGGCGCGTTTCTCTATGCGACGACCGACCTGGCGACGATTCAGTACCGCATGCGGGAGTGGAAGCCGGACGCCATTCTGTATGTCGTCGATCACCGCCAGTCGCTCCACTTCGCCGAGCTGTTCGCCGCCGCCCGGCTATGGGGCTACGAGAACGTCGAGCTCGAGCACATCAGCTTCGGCACGGTGCTGGGCGAGGACGGCCGGCCGTTCAAGACGCGGTCCGGTTCGTCGGTCGGCCTCAGCGGCCTGCTCGATGAAGCGGTCGAACGGGCGTACAAAATCGTTTGCGAGAATGACGACAAGCGGCCCGAGCCGCTGCTTTCTGACGAGGAACGCCGGATCGTCGCGGAGCGCGTGGGCATCGGCGCCATCAAGTACGCGGACCTCGCGCACAATCGCACGAGCGATTACAAGTTCAGCTACGACAAGATGCTGGCGATGAACGGCAACACGGCCGCGTACATGCAGTACAGCTATGCCCGCGTGCGGAGCATCTTCGACAAAGGCGGCGTGGAGGCCGATGCGCTGCGAGCCGGCGCCGCCGCCATTTCGCTCGATCACCCCGCCGAGCGGGCCCTGTCCCTTGCCCTGCTGCAATTCAGCGAAGCGCTCGACCGCGTCGTAATCGACTACCGGCCGAATCTGCTGACCGATTATCTGTTCGACCTGGCGAGCAAATACGCGGCGTTCTTCGAAAACTGCTCAGTGCTGCGCGCGGAAAACGAAGAACTCCGCACCAGCCGGCTTCTGCTGTGCGATCTTTCGGCGCGAACCCTCGCCCGCGGCTTGGAGTTGCTCGGCATCCAAGTCGTCGAGCGGATGTGATTACGTAGCCGCCGCCTGCTTTTTTTCCTGTTTGGGCTTCGGTTTGATCTCCTCGCCCCAATTGGTTCGCGCCGGACCCGGCCAGGGATCGACGTCGGCGCGCTTCACCCAAGCTTCCCACTCGGCGATCAGCCGCTTCGCG
>JAICUM010000038.1 GCA_025935855.1 Pirellulales bacterium
GGCGTTGTTCGCCTGCCAGCCGTTGAGGCCTTTCGGCCCGAGGCGGCCGCGGCTGACGATGTCGTCGGCTCGGCCGCGGACGCCGACGATGCGGCCCTCCTTCACGCCGATCTCCAGGCCGCAGCCGTTGGTGCAGAGGAGGCAGCAGGACTGGACCCAACGGTCGGGCGTTTCGGCGGTGTGCTCGTCGACGCGAGGGGACCACTGGTCGTCGCCGTGGAACGGGGTTCGCGGGCCCCAAATGTCGGTGACGCTGTCGCGGGAGCGGGTCATGGTCATTCTCTTGGAGTGACAATTTGACTAGCGGTTTCTTTTAATGGCTCATCACGAGGCGGCGACTACCGCGGCCTGCACATTGGGCGCCGAGCGAGGTGAAGTCTTGGAAAGGCTCGATTTTGGCGGCTTCGGCCGGTCGCCCATGCGAGCGGCCGGCAGGCGTTGGCGTCGTTTGTTGGCATGAGGGCGGCCACTTACAATCACTTGCATCACAACTGCCAATCGCCCGCCATGTGACGCGTTTTATGAGTTCCGGCATTCTTGGAAGAAAAATCCGTGAAGGCGCGACTGCGAAGCAAGAATGCTTCCAAAGCAGAGCAATTTGATGCTCACGAATGCTCAAAAGGAATTATCGCCTGCTTTGACGAACGCGCCGACACGTATGCTGAGCATGCGGTGGTCCAGCGGGCGATGGCGGCGTGGCTGGCCGAATGGTTGGAGCCGGCGGAGTCGCTGCGGCCCTTGAGCGCGTTGGAGGTGGGCGCCGGGGATGGTTGCTTTACGCGCTATCTTGCGGATCGCGTCAGATGCTTAACCGCGATCGATGCGGCGCCGCGGATGGTCGAGCGCGGGCGCAGCGCGGTTCCGCCGGCGCGGTGGCAAGTGGGCGACGCCTGGTCGCTGGAGGCGGCGCCGGTCGATCGGTTGTATTCGGCGAGCTTGTTGCAATGGTGCCCTACGCCGCGGAAGACGCTCGCGCACTGGCGAGATTCGGTAAAGCCGGGCGGGCGGATGCTGCATGGGTTTTATGTGGCGCCGACGCTGTGGGAGTGGGAGACGCTCGCCGGCTCGTCGCCCGGTTTGAAGTGGCGGACGGCTGATGAGTGGGACGCGGCGTTTCGCGAAGCGGGCTGGCGCGTGCTGCGGCGGGAGGTCCAGCGGCGGAGCGTGCGATTTGATTCGGCGCTGGCGCTTTTGCGGTTCTTTCACAAGACGGGCGCGGCGACGACCATGCGAAGCGGCGCCGGCAAGCTGCGGCAGCTCTTGAGAGACTACGAGCGCCGCTATCCGTGGAAGATCGACAGGCCAGCCGATCCAGTGTGCTCAGCGGCCAGCGGCGTAGCGAGCACGTGGGCGTTCTTTCGGATCGAGGCTAAGCATCCCGGCTAGTCGAACTCGATCGCCTTCGAAGCAGCAGCTCGTTTTAACGGCGGCGTCTCAACAGCACGGCGGCGCCGAGCATCGAAGCCATAAGCCCCAGCGAGGCTGGCTCTGGAACGAAGGTCAGATAGAGATTGCCGCCGTCGGTCGTCACCCCGAAGTTTCCGGTTGCGTATTCGGGGTGGGAGGCACGCAGGTTTGTCGAGTCGATGACGACGGCCGCGGGATTAAAGCCGATGATTTGATTGGCCTGGGCGATGAGCCATTGGTGTGACGCCGCCACATTGGCGCTTGCACTCGTAGCGCCTGGAGGCGAAAGCGACGTGAGCTTGAGCTTCCAAGGAGAAGCGGGCGTGGCGTCGAAGATCAGGTTGTCCATGACGTGCAGGAGATCCCAACCGTCCGGCGCGCCGGCCGTGCCGAGTAAATTGGCGACTTCCCAGTCGTAGGTGGCGCCTGCGCCGAGGGTGAGGTCGCCGCCGATGGCGAGCGTGCCGGGGCTGGCGCCGGGCGCGACAGCAGCGCCGCCGGAGAGCGTTACATCGCCTTCAATTGTGCCGCCGCCGGAGAGGCGGGCGCCGCTCGCCGCTAGGCGGAGCGCGGCAGGAACGCCATCATTGAGCAACTGAAACGACGTCCCCGTTGGAACGCTGAATGAATTGTTGAACGTGAAGTTGTCGTTGCCGCGGATGTTGAGCGTTGAGCCGAGCTTCGCGGCCGTGAGCGTGCCGAACAACTCGACGGAGCCCTCCCAGGCGACGAGCTCCGCGCCTTGGCCGACGTTCATGCCGCCGGCGATCGTGAGTTTTCCCGAGCCGGTTTTCTTCAAGCGAACGTTGTCATCCAGGGAGAGAAGGCCGTCGAAGCGGAAGTTGTGGAGAATCAAGCTGGCGCTATCAGCCTCAGGCGTATCGACGACAGAATCGGCCGAGACGCGAATGGGTCGCGATAGAAACACCGCCGGGGTCGCGCTTCGCAGAACGCCGCCGTCCAGCCGCACAGGCGCCGCAAGGCTGCCAGCGACATTCAAGATGCCCTCGGGGTGAACGACGGCGCCCGCGGGGCCGAAGGCGTTGATTGAACTAGCCAGAACGCCGGCTCCGCGGATATGCGTCACGCCTTGAAACAGGGCGTTATTGCCGCTGATGGAAACCGTACCGCCGGTGAGGGTCAGATCGCCCTGCAATTGGTTCACGCTGCCGGCGAACGTGGTGTTGTTATCGAACGGCCCGTCGATCGTAAGATTGCCTTGGCCGCGAATGGCGTTGTTCATTTGGCCGATGGATTGAATGGTTCCTTGGCCGCGGACTTCGATCGGGAATGTCGCGGCGGCGCCGGATGGAATCGCCAGACGAAGTTCACCGCCGTCGAGAATCACGAGGCGGCTGTCTGGAATTGCGCGGGCTGAGACCGCCCCGCCGGCGAGAATCTTGATCGCGGTGGCTTCGTTCGGCTCGACGCCGCCGGGGCCGAGTTCAGGAAGCGTCAGCAGGCCTTGCTCGACGGCAATCGATCCGTGAAAGTCGAGCATCGAGCCATCGACGAGGACTTGGCCTTCGCCTTTCTTGATGAAGGCGCCGCTGCCGGCGACTGGCTGCGCGAGTTGGCCGGAGTAGGTTTCGTAAGCATCGGCGTCGATGGGCGTGTTGGTCGATCCATCAACGACGCCGCGCAGAATAAGCCGATTTAACTTGAGCGGCTGACCGTCGTTGAAATCCACGACATACGCTCCGCCGTTGACGTCCACGACGTCGCCGGCGGGGACCGCGGAACGATTTAGCACGTGAAGGCCGCCGGAAAGGATGTGGGTGCCGCCGGTGTACGTGTTGGTTCCGCTGAAATTGATTTGACCAATGCCCGACACATTCACGCTCACTGGCCCGCCGCCGTTGTCCTGGATATTGGCCGCGACGCTCAGATTCCAATAATCGTGCAGGAACAGCTCGGCCGGTCCGCCAACGCCGGCGGTCAGCGTGCCGTTGGAAATGGTGGTATCCCCAAGAGCCAAAAGACCGCCGCTGGCGATGGCCAGCTTATGGCCATTCAAGTCGATGGGCGCGTTTTCCGTCGTCTTGATCGAATTGACGGCGACATCCTGGCTCAGGGTGTTCGAATTGCTGACCTGGACGTTTTGCGACGCGGTGGAGACGTTGAGCGACTGATTCAACGCCCCGGCCGACGCGACAGCGCCGCCGAGGAAGCTCGCGAAGCCGTCGGGGCGATAGTCCTCGTGAAAGTACAGAGCCCAGCCTCCCAGAAAGCCGTTGGAGACGGGCGTCGAGCCGAATTCAATGCGCCCGGTGGTTCCGGGCAGAAATTTCGCGATGGCGCCAGGCTCGCGCTGGAGTTGATTGATGTGCAGGACGCCGCCGTCGGCATAGACGCGGTCGAAACCGGGCCCGAGCGTGACCTGGCCCACTGTTTCGCGCGACAGCCCAGGTTGGCCGAGGAGTTGTAGGCGGCCCGTGTCGAGGCGAATGGGAACGTTATCGGCGAGCCGATCCGTTGAGCGGATGGCGCCGCGGTCGTCGAAGAGGAGCGTTCCCTGGCCGCTGACTCGAACGCCGGAGGTGGTTTCCAGCCGGGCGCCCTCGGTGAGAATGAGTTGACCGCCGAGAATATTAGTAGCGCCCGTGTAGGTATGTCCTGAGCCGGTAAGCGTGAGATCTTGGTATGACGCGGCCTTGTTGAGCGCGCCGCCATGAATCGAACCGCTGATCTTGAGATTGCCATCGCGATTGAATGTCCCGACGTCGCTGCCGAGGCCGCCGACGTAACTGCCGACGTCGCCCAGGTCGAGCTGGCCGGCGAATTCACCGGGGCCAAGCAGCGAACCTTGGTAGTCGAAGCCCGACGAATTGTTAAGGTGGATCGTGTCTTCGACGCGCGCGCCTGGGTAGAGGGCGATGGCCGCGTTGCGTGGACTCACGACTGAAGTTGAACCGACTGTCGTGCCGAGGCCGCCGGAATCGACGACGTCGAGCCATCCGCCTTCGACCGAAATGTCTCCGTCGAAGCCATCGAGCCGGCTCAAGGAGCCCGCGATGCGCGTTTGCTTGGTTATCTGATCGACGCCGGTTAGCCGACCGGCAATGCCGCCGGCGTAGAACTGCACATGATCGGCGTCGAGCGAGGCGCCGCTCTCGACAGTGAGGCCGCCGCGCTGCAGACTTTCGCGCCATGTGGCGAGGCGCGCGTCCACTTTTAGGGTATCCGCATGGACATTCGTGGCGACGTCCAGATAGCCTAAGCGAGTTTCAATGTCGCCGTGAAAGGCTGAGTTATCGCCGGCAAGCTTCAGGTTGCCCGAAGCGATCCCGCCGTCAACCGCTAAATCGCCTGCGGGGCGGAACTCGCCCGTGACAATTGTGTTGGAGCGGTCTGACGCTAGGACGTCGCCTCGAATTTGCACCGGCCCCTGGGCAGTAATCGACTCGCTGTAATCTCCCTGGAATATAAGGAGGCCGCCCCCCGTGAGCGGACCCTTCAGAAACGTGTTTTCCATCGAGTACGGCGATCGGCCGATATAGCCGCGGCCTTGGACGGCGATTTCGGCGTCTATGGAAACCGGCGGCGGACTGCCATTGATGAATCGACTATCGGGATTCAGCGTGCCGCCGGCAAGCGTGATGCGACCAGAGTACAGAATGCTCGACGGCGACGGCAGGAGCGTGCCGCCGCGCAGGACCGTGAACGGCTCGGCCGTTCCTTCCCACAGCGACACGCTGCCGTTGCGCACGATCGTCTCGCGCGACGGATCACCGAATGCCGTGGAAGAGGGAACGTCGATGGCGCGATTGCCAATGTCGATCGTGGTCAGGCCGGTGTAGGTGTTGTTGCCGCGAATCTCACTGAGCTGCCCTGTCGGGGAACCGGAGTAGCGGACGGAGCCGTCGCCGGAGACGGGTCCCATGAGGCTGATGCGCGCCTGGCCTTGCAGTGAAACATTGAGCGTTTCGCCGGACGGGACGATGATCGGCACATTGATCGATGCGAAAAGCGACCCGTTACTGGGCGGCGTCACGCTGAGAAGCGGATCAGTGCTCGTCGACGGATTGAAAAACGTCAGCGGGCCGGAACCGGTGAACTGAAATGTGCCAAGACCAGTGTAGACGAGCTGTGTGATTGTCGCAGGCGAGTTTAGCTGCGTTTGGGTGGTGGCCACTGAGGCATTGCTAAAGCGCGCGACGTCGCCGGCGTTTTGCGGAACGCCTGCCGTCCAGTTCAATGGCTCGAACCAATCCAGCGAAGGGCCGCCGACCTTCCAGGTCGAATTCACCGCATAGGCCGTGAACGGCGACAGAGCCCAAGCTGTCAGCAGCGTGACAACGACCCGCCGCGCGCACTGCGGGATAATTGGAATCGGTCTTATCATTAGCGGTCCAAACCGAGAGAGTCATAGATGCAGCTGGAAACGGGCGGCGATATGACGCGGACTTGCAGGTCGAATTGGCTCGTTTCCAGGAATTGATGGAGCTTAGAGTCTAGAGAGCGGGCGGCCTTGGAGCAAACAAAACTTCCGCGAGAATTGCTTATTCGCCTTCGACACTTGCGACCCGCCGGTACGCGAAACGAGCAAGCAGCGCGGCGAAAAAAAGGCTTCAATGGTCGCCAGCGCAGCCATGAAGCCCGGGCTTTATTTTTCGTTCGAGAATCTACCGCTGTTTACGATGAACAAGCGCGGCGGCAGCTCCGCAGAGCATGAGCGCTGCGGCGACCGGTTCCGGAACCGAGGCCGCCGCGGGGACGGCGGTTCCGAAGGCGGTTTTCCACAGCGTGAGATCGGCGGCATTGACCGCGCCGTCGCCATTGGCGTCGCCCTGAGAGTTCATCGCGCCGGTGGTGAGGCCTTGATTGCGTTGCCAGATCAGAAAGTCTGCGCCGTCCTTGCGGCCGTCGTTGTTGAAGTCGGCGTCGATCGGCGCGGCGAGCGTGATGAGGCCGGGGCCGCTGAAATACTCATCGTTTGTGAACATGGCGCCGCTGAAGCTGCTGCCGTAGGTTCCCGGCGTGGTTTGGGCGACGCCGCCCAGGATGAGGCCGCCGACGGTTTCGTTGACGCCCGCGTCGAGCAAGGCATAGCCTTCATCGGTAAACCCGAGTGAGCCGCCGCCGGCCAGTGAGAGCGTTGCCGTGTCGGCGATGACGTTGACCGCGGCCAGGGTGGATTGGATTTCCAACGACGTGAGATCGATGTCGTTGCCGTTGACCGTGACATTGCCGGAGCCGAGCGTGCCGTCGGTGGCGACGTAGAAGCCAAAGCCGTTGTTGATGGCGTCGGCATGACCGACGACGAGGCTGCCGCCGTTGACGACGGTGCCGCCGGAATACGAGTTCGCGTTCGTGACGAGCATTTGGCCCGGGCCGATCTTCGTGGCCTGGCCGACGCCGGTGATCGGGTCGCCGATGATAAACACCGAGCCGTTCGTGGCGCGATTGTCGAACGTGAGATCACCGTCGAGCCGGATTGCGGCGGCGAATGAATTGGTGCTCTTCACGTTCACATTGTTGCTGTTCGACGGATTGGCGACGAATGCAAGCGTGTCGCCTGGATTGACGGCGGCGTTGGCGGCGGCCACGAAGTTGTTCTCGATGTTGCCCAGTCCGCCGCCGACGGCCGCTAGGGTGGCAGGCCCGCCCCCCGCGCTGCCAATGGTCACGAAGTTGCCCGGGGCCGGGGTGAAGACGTCGCCGCGGGTGAAGGTCGTCGCGCCTTTGGCGACGGTGATGTTGCCGCCGAAGCCAAGGGGCTGGCCGGCCCCTCCCAGGCCAGACTCGCTTTGCGTGAAGGCGACCTGTCCATGGCCGATGTCATTACTGATGTTTTCGATCCAAATGTTGCCCGTTCCCGTGAGCGGGCCACGAATCTGCACGGAGCCGCTGGTGCGCGTCGAATTGCTGGTATTGCTGATGAACAGATCGTCCTGGAGGACGAATGTCCCGGCGGAGCCAGCGTTGAGAAAGATGGAGGGGTTGCCAGTCGCGCCCGTCGACTGGATGTCGTTGATGATGGAGGCTCTCAGCGGGCCCGCGCCATCCTGGTTCAGGACGATGTTCTCGTTTGGCGTGAACTGCATCGAGTGGTTGGTCGTGCCCTGAACCTTGAGCGTGCCCACGGTGACATTTGGAATGTCGTTTACGGCGGTCGAACTGGCGCCGGCAGGGTTTACGGCGGTGGTGGTATATTGCGCGACGTCTCCTTGGCCGTTAGGAATAATGCCGTCTTGCCAATGAGTACTATCGTTCCAGTTGCTGCCGCTGGCGCCGATCCAGTTGCCTGTCGCGGCCTGCGCCGAATTCGAGATAATGAGGCTGGCGATGCCAGCGGCGAGGCTCAAGGCGATTGACGTTCGCATGGTCGAAGTTTCTCCGTTCCAGGTCCAACGTTGCTGAGAATCATGAAAGAGATTGCCAGGCAGCGCGCTGCCGATTTCGCCCTTCGCCAAACTGCGGGTTCCGAGGCCGTCAATTCGCATCGGGCAATGCCGCTGACCATAGATTTAATGGCGCCGAACGAGAAGTCGAAAAGACGCAATCATTGATTGTATTTGGCAAGGGTCGAAGGCCGCAACAATTTGACCGAACCGGGGTCGTTTTGCGCGGAAATCTGGCCGGATTCGTTGCGCTCCGGTCGCATTTCCAGCATTCTCGGGCGATGATTGGAAAGGGACTGGCGGCCGGTTGGCGCCAACAGGGCTTTCGGAATGATTATGGCGCGAACGCTTCGACTGCTGGCGCTGGCTGCACTGGCGATGCTGCTCTTTCTTCCGCGTCCGGCGGCGGCGCGATCGCTGCGAGTTCTCACCTACAACATCCACCACGGCGAAGGGCGTGACGGGGCGTTGGACCTGGAGCGAATCGCATCGATCATCAACGTGGCCCAGCCGGATCTGGTCGCGCTGCAGGAGCTGGACCAAGGCACCACGCGCACGCAGCAGCATCTGGAGCTGGATGAACTCGCCGAAATGACGGGGTTGAATGGCTTTTTCGGCAAGACGATCAACTACCAGGGCGGCGCGTATGGCAACGGCGTGCTAGTCAATCCGGCCTTTGAAGTGCTCACCCTGGAAAACCACACGCTGCCAAACCCGGCCAATGGCGAGCAACGCAAAGTGATGGAGCTGCATCTGCGGATCGATGACGACGGCACGAGCCGGCGATTCGATTTTTTCGCCACGCACCTGGATAACTCGAGCGGAACCAATCGACAGGCGCAAGTGGAGTTCATCAACAACTTGGTTGTCGATTCGAACATGCCGGCCATCCTGGGCGGCGACTTTAACTTACACGAGCAAGAAACTCCCTATACCACGCTTGTCACCCAATGGAACGATCCCACCGCGGCGAACCCTGGCCGACCCAGTCAGATCGATTACGTGGTGGACCGGGCGGCCGACCAGTGGCACGTGGTCGACCAAGGCCGTTTCATTGTGAACTCGACGACGGCGGTCGCGTCAGACCACTATCCGCTGTTGGCAGTGCTGGAGCTGTCGCCTTACTCCGCGGACTTCAACCGCGACGGGCGCGTGGACGGCTGGGACTTGCTCGGCTGGCAGCGGAACGTCGGCCGCGTCGGCGCCAGTGTGGTGGGGGACGCGAACCACGACCATGCGGTGAATGGCGCCGACCTGGCGATTTGGAAGCAACAGGTTGGGCAGGCGGGCCTCGTGGAGGCGGCCTCAACCGTGCCAGAACCCGCGGCGGCGGCGGTCATCTCGCCAATGCTGATGGTATGCGGACGGCATCGCCGGCGGACTAACTCAGCAGCAGCGTCAAATCTTCGACGGAGAGCCGGCCGAGAACACCTTTGTCGCCGGTGATGACGGCGTCGGCCAGGTCGCGCTTCTTTTGTTGCAGCTCAATGATTTTTTCTTCGACCGTGTTTTGCGCGACCAGGCGGTACGCGAAGACGGGCCGCTGCTGGCCAATGCGATGGGCGCGATCGATGGCCTGGGCTTCGACCGCCGGGTTCCACCACGGGTCGAGCAGGAAGACATAGTCGGCGGCGGTGAGGTTGAGACCCGTGCCGCCCGCCTTGAGGCTGATGAGAAACAGCGGGCAGTCGGGGTCGGATTGAAAGCGCTCGACGCGCTGCTGGCGATCGCGCGTGCGGCCGTCCAGATATTCATACGCGAGTCCGCCAGCGGCGAGGCGCGAGCGGAGGATCGCAAGCAGGCTGGTGAACTGCGAGAAGACGAGCGCTTTGTGGCCCTCGGCGGCGACTTCGGTGACTTGCTCGAGGAGCGCGTCGAGTTTGGCGCTTGGCTTGTCGGCGGCTTCTTTGTCGAGGAGGCCGACGTGGCAGGCGGCTTGGCGAAGCCGCAGCAGCGCTTCGAGCACGTGCATGCGAGCGGCGTTCATGCCGGAGTCGGCGACGCGTTTCAAGAGTGACTGGCGGTAGTGATCGCGAAGTTCGTTGTAGCGCTTGCGATCGGCGGGAAGCAGCTCGACGTGCAGCGTTTGTTCGGACTTCTGGGGCAGCTCGGTGAGGACCTGCTCCTTCGTGCGGCGAAGGATGAAGGGCGCAAGCCCGCGCCTTAGGAGCTCCAGTGCCGCCGCGTCCTCGCCATCGTTGCCATTGGAAAAGCGGCGCAAGAGAGTCGAACGCCCGAGCATGCCGGGATTGAGGAACTCGAAGATCGACCACAGATCGCCGAGGCGGTTCTCGACCGGCGTGCCGGTGAGGGCCAGGCGATGCTCGGCCTGCAACAGGCGGCAGGCTTTCGCGGAAACGGACTTGTCGTTCTTGATGGCCTGGGCTTCGTCGAGAATGGCGTAATCGAAGGGGATGTCCTTCAGCGACTCGATGTCCTTGCGCAGCGTGCCGTAGGTGGTGAGCACGATGTCGGCGGCGGCAATTTGCTCGGCGCGGTTGCGGCGAGCCAGGCCGGTGTAGTTGAGGACCTTCAGCGTGGGCGTAAAGCGTTCGGCTTCGAGTTGCCAATTGAAGACGACGCTCTTGGGGGCCACGATGAGCGACGGCCTTCGAGACTCGTTGCGGCGGCGGCTGCGGCGGCGGGCGGCTAGCCACGCGAGCACTTGCACGGTTTTGCCGAGGCCCATATCGTCGGCCAGGCAGCCGCCGAGGTGGAACTCGGCCAGGAAGGCGAGCCAGCCGACGCCAGTCTGCTGGTACGGCCGGAGTTCGCCTTTGAAGCTGGAAGGCGCCTGGCGGGGCGCGACGCCGGAGAAGGAGGCGAGCTTATCTCGCACGCGGGTGAAGGTGCGGTCAAGCTTTACCCGCGTGTCCGCCTGTCGCTCATCAAGCAGTGCGTCCAGCAGCAGCGACTGCGACGGCCGGAAGCGCAGATGGCCATCGACGACTTCGCCGAGTTCGGCAAGCGGAGCGAAACGGCGCAGCCAGTCCTCGGGAAGCATGCCTTGCGAGCCGTCGTCGAGCTGAACGAACGGCTCGTTGCGCTGCAGGGCGGCGAGAAGCTGCGGGAGCGTGGCCGAGGCGCCGTCGAAGTCGATGGCCGCGTCGAGATCGAACCAATCGACGCCGCTGGAAATGGAGGCGCTGAACATGCCGCCGGAGCGAAAATGCCGGCCCTCGGCTTCGACCTGCCAACCTTCGCTCGTGAGTGCCTGAACGACTGAAGCGAGACGCGACTTAGGAAATTGCAGAGCGCCGGGAGAATCGTAGTAGTAGCGGCTGGCGGATTGGAGTTTCAGAGCGGCCAAGCGCGCGATCAGCCGCTCTTCGGCGTTCGCATCCCGTGCGAGCACACGTTGCCCGTCGTCGGCGACGATCGCACGGCTGTGATCGGCAGGCGCTACCCGTTGGCCGAGGTAGTCGAAATGCATATCGGCATAAAGCACCTCGCGCCCTGGATATGAATAGCCCCGATGCCGCTTCGAATCCGCCTCCGGATAAATCTTTAGACAGCCGCGCGGCATGGCGGCGGCGACTTCGGTTTGCAAGCTTGGCGGAAGCGACGAGTAGTTCGACGGGGCGCCTGCGTATAGTTCGGCGAGCAGGCGCGATCGATCGGCATAGGGGATTCTCGCTTGATCCCGTCTCCTGAGGAAGTGAATCCATCGGAAGTCGGCGTTGCCATCGAATCGCGCCAGCGATGTTGAAAATAGGACGATGCCGTTGTGGAGGAGCAGCATGGAACTTGAGAGAGGCGCCCGTTGCTGATCGCGGACGAGCTCGCCGCGAACGAACCAACATTGGTTTTTCGGATCGTCCTCGACGACTAACTGAAACTGCCACGGGGGGCCGTCGTCCCAGGCGAGCGTGGCGGCGTCTTCGGCCGGCGCTTGGCTGGAGAGCGCCCAGTGAAGGCGGCCCGCGCGGCACAACTCTGGCAGCAGCGGTTCATGGTTCGCCGGAAGCAACTGAATCTGGGAAGCTTCCTGGAAAGACTCCAAGTGAAGCGGCGCCGAGTAGCCATACCGCCACGGGACGCCGGTGTGATTGCCGAGCGCCATTTCCAAAAGCCGGCGATCTTCGGGGGAGAAGTCGCCGAGCTCGGTGCGAACCGCTTTGAGTTGCTTGACGGCGCCCCATGTCCCATTCTTACGCAGTTCCTGCTGGTAGAGGTTGATAACCAGGGCGCCGGCCGCGAGGCTCGCCGCGACGTCAATGACCAAGCATGGCTGTTTGAGTCGCCTCGCGGCTTGGCGCAGGAGATCGGCAGCGGCTTGCCGCGATTCCTCTTGCGGAGAAAAGCTGGCGAGCTCCCTGTACCAGGGAGGCGATTTTTTATTCTCGGCGGAGTTTGTGGCGTGCGCGTTGGAGCGGTTCGAGGGTAAGCGTAGGTAGATAATCGACGAATCGGCAGCTTCATCGAAGTCGTTGTCCTGCTCTTCGTCATCATCCAGGCAATGCAGCAAGGCAAGTCTGTTTTGGTTGGCAACGCCGGCGGTCAGCCCCTCGGCGTCGGCCGCCAAAAGCGTCGCCCAAATGTGCTTGCAGAAGTAACCGTCGACATAGTGGGGACATTCGCAGACGGCTTCCACCCCCTCGTCGGGATCGCTCCAGACGAGCGTCACGCCGTAGGAGGCCCCCTGTCTTCCAGCCACGGCCGCGTCTACGGAGTGAAGCGTTGAGGACTCAATCGTCACATGACCCTGACGAAAATAAGATTCGCCTTTGGATCGAGTGGCGGAGCTGACTTCACTTCGGCAACGTTCAGCAAGCGACATGGTGCAGGCTTCCTAAATCCTGACTGAGGGGCGCCGAAGGTATTCTTGCGCATCCAATCCGGCATGAGAATGTCGGTTCGTCGCGAACGGCTGAATTATTCGTGGGATTATCGCGTTGCGGGACGCGGGAGCGGTAAAGCGTAGCGATCGGGGAAGGGGTCGGGCCTTGAAGGGGACCGGAGCGGCGGGATACGATGGAGCGATTTTACTTGCTTTGCGCTGGGTCAGTGGGGCGGCGACTTTCTGCGCGGCTCCGGCGGGCTGCTAGCCCGCGGCTATTAGGCCTTTGAGAGCGCTGAGCATCCTCGCCTTCCTGCCCGCCTTGAAATTAGGTTTGCCGTGCCGCGACGAGACGACATCAAACGCATTCTGCTGATTGGTTCCGGGCCCATCGTGATTGGGCAGGCTTGTGAGTTCGACTACTCCGGCACGCAGGCGTGCAAGGCGTTGCGCGAGGAGGGGTACGAGGTCGTGCTCATCAACTCCAATCCGGCCACGATCATGACTGACCCGGCGACGGCGGATCGGACGTACATCGAGCCGCTCACCTGGCAGATCGTCGAAAAGGTGATCGCGAAGGAGCGGCCCGACGCGCTGTTGCCGACGCTCGGCGGACAGACGGCGCTGAACCTGGCGATGGACCTCGACAAGCACGGCGTACTCGCGAAGTATGGCGTGGAGATGATCGGCGCCAATGCCGACGTGATCGACAAGGCCGAAAGCCGCGAGCGGTTCAAACGGGCGATGGAGAAGATCGGCCTGGAGGTGTGCCGCGGCAGGACGGTGACCTCGATTGAGGAAGCGCGGGCGTGGATCGAGGAGATCGGCCTGCCGGCGGTGGTGCGGCCGAGCTTTACGATGGGCGGCAGCGGATCGGCCATTGCGTACAACCGGCAGGAGTTCGACGAGCAGGTGCTGCGCGGGCTCGACCTGTCGCCGGTGCGGCAGGTGCTGATCGAGGAATCGATCGTCGGTTGGAAAGAGTATGAGATGGAGGTGATGCGCGACGTGGACGACAACGTCGTGATCATCTGCTCGATCGAGAACTTTGATCCGATGGGGGTCCATACCGGCGACTCGATCACCGTGGCGCCGGCGCAGACGCTGACCGACAAGGAATACCAGCGAATGCGGGACGCGTCGCTGGCGGTGATTCGCGAGATTGGCGTCGAGACCGGCGGGTCGAACATTCAGTTCGCGATCGATCCGAAGAACGGGCGGATGATCGTCATCGAGATGAATCCGCGCGTGAGCCGGTCCAGCGCGCTGGCTTCGAAGGCGACCGGCTTTCCGATTGCGAAGATTGCGGCCAAGCTCGCCGTGGGCTATCGGCTGCACGAGTTGCCGAACGACATCACGCGGGAAACGACGGCGTGCTTCGAGCCGACGATCGATTATGTGGTGACGAAGGCGCCGCGGTTCGCATTTGAAAAGTTCCCAGACGCTGACGACACGCTGACCACGCAGATGAAGAGCGTGGGCGAGACGATGGCGATTGGGAGCACGTTTAAAGAATCGTTTCAGAAGGCGCTGCGGGGGTTGGAGGTTGGGAGCTTCGGGTTTGGATGCGACGGCATCGACTTGTGGGGCACGGACGAACAGCCGGATGAGACGGAGATTCGGGCGAAGCTCTCACGGCCCGGGCCGCAGCGGGTGTGGTACCTCCGCTATGCATTTAAAAGCGGGATGACGGTCGAGCAGATTTATGAGCTGAGCGGCATCGATCCGTGGTTTCTGGATAACTTGCTGGAGATTGTCGAGACGGAGGAGGAACTACGCTCTTGCGGTGGGTGGGAGGCGCTAAGCCGCGAGCGGCTGCGGGTGGCGAAGCGGTTTGGGTTTTCGGATCGGCAGCTCGCGACGATCTTTGGCGTCGATGAAATGACGGTGCGGCGGCGACGATTAGGGCTGGGCATTCGCGCCGTGTTCAAAAGCGTGGATACGTGCGCGGCGGAGTTCGAAGCGTACACGCCGTACTACTATTCAACCTATGAAGAGGAAGACGAGGTTCCCGAGAAGCCAGCCGGCGTCAAGCGGATCATGATCCTTGGCGGCGGGCCGAACCGGATTGGGCAGGGGATCGAGTTCGATTACTGCTGCTGTCACGCAAGCTTTGCGCTGCGCGAGATGAGTAACGTAGGCGAGTCTCTCCGAGACTCGAACTCGCGTCTCGGAGAGACGCGGCTACAGGTAGAGTCGGTGATGGTCAATTCGAATCCCGAGACGGTGAGCACCGACTATGACACCAGCGACCTGTTGTTCTTTGAGCCGCTGACCGTTGAGGATGTACTGAATATTTGCGATCGGGTTCAGCCCGACGGCATTATTGTGCAGTTTGGCGGGCAGACGCCGCTGAATTTGGCGCGGGCGCTGAAGGACGCGGGGGCGCCGATCATTGGCACCAGCGTTGAAGCGATTGAAGCGGCGGAGGATCGCGAGAAGTTCGCGGCGATGATCGAACGGCTCGGGCTGCGCCAACCGCCCAACGGAATCGCGCGGACGATGGACGAGGCCCGCGAGGCGGCGGCGCGGATTGGGTATCCCGTGTTGGTGCGGCCGAGCTTTGTCCTGGGCGGGCGAGCGATGGAAATTTGCTACGACCAATCGCAGCTTGAGCGGTTCGCCGGGGCGGCGTTCGTGGCGGCGCAGGGCCAGCCGGTGCTGATCGACAGTTTCCTGGAAGGCGCCACCGAAGTGGACGTCGATGCCATCGGCGATGGCGTTGATGTGATCGTGCCGGGCATTATGGAGCACATTGAAGAGGCCGGCGTTCACTCGGGCGACTCGGCTTGTGCAATTCCGCCCTACAGCTTGCCGGGGCCGGTGGTGAAGGAGATTCGCGAAGCGGCGGTGAAGCTGGCGCGGGATCTGAATGTCATTGGATTGATGAACGTGCAATTTGCCGTGCAATGGAAGGATTCGAAGCCAGTCGTGTATGTCATCGAGGTGAATCCTCGTGCGAGCCGCACGGTGCCGTTTGTCGCGAAGGCGACCGGCATGCCGGTGGCGAAGATCGCGGCGAAAGTGATGGCCGGCGTCAGCCTGCGCGAGCAAGGTTATTTGGAAGATCCGTTGCCGCGGCACGTCTCGGTGAAGGAGAGCGTGTTCCCGTTCATCAAGTTCGCCGGCGTGGACATCGTGCTGGGGCCGGAGATGCGTTCGACCGGCGAAGTGATGGGCGTGAGCGAGCGGTTCTCGATGGCGTTTGCCAAAAGCCAGTTGGCCGCGGGCACGGTGCTGCCGCGCGAGGGAAATGTGTTTGTGAGCGTGAACGCGCGCGGCAAGCGTTCGATTGCGGAGCTGGCCCAGCGGCTGCACAATCTTGGCTACACGCTGCTCGCGACGGACGGCACGGCGACGGTGCTTGAAGCGGCCGACCTTCCGCTGAAGCGCGTGCGGAAGATTAGCGAGGGGCATCCGAATCTAATCGACTTCCTCAAGGACGGCGAAGTGGCGTTGGTACTAAACACGCCGAGCGGCAAAGGCGCCCGCACTGATGAAGGGCGCATTCGTGCTGCCGCCGTGCAGGCGGGCGTGCCGTGCCTGACGACGATTGAAGCGGCGACGGCCGCGGTAAGGGCGATGGAAGCGCTGCGTGAAGAAGAGATGCAGGTCGAGTCGCTGCAGGAGCGATTTGCGACGGCGTAAGTTGGTGGCTTACCGGGGGGATGCTAAACTTGCAGTATGAGCACGACCAGCGTTCATTTCATGACGTTTGAAGGCTTTTCGCCGATCGCGAAGCTCGGGCCATACCGTGCTGATGATTACTGGCAGTTGCCCGAAGGGGCGCCCGTCGAATTGATTCGAGGAGAGCTGGTGATGTCTCCTGCGCCGAGAA